>SKOX01000201.1 GCA_007119835.1 Paracoccaceae bacterium | reverse complement strand
CTCGACCTCCTCGCCGCGGCGGGTGAGGCATTCGTGCAGCCCGTACAGGCTCCAGACGTTCTGCGGATGCTGGCAGGCGCGGGCGAGGCTCGCATCGAGGCCGAGATCGGCGCGATAGACAGCCTCGGCCTCCTCCACGCGCCCCTGGTCGAGCAGGAGGGCGCCGAGGGCGTGCCGCGTCGGCTGCATCCAGCCCCAGGGCTCGTCGTAGGGCAGCGTGTCGTCGAGCTCGACCGCCCGGCGTAGATGCGCGAGCCCCGCCTCGTGATCGCCCTTGTGGTATTCGAGCTCGCCCATGAGCATCGCCTCGGCAATCTTCAGGATGTCCTGGCAGGTGTTGTTGAAGAGCATGCGGCTCTCGGGCACCGCGTCGCGGGCGGCGAGGAAGCGGTCGCGCTCCGCCTCGGCCGCCGCGATGTCGCCCTTGTTGGCGAGCGCCACGGTGCGGGCGTAGCGCATCATCGCGGTCGTCGCGGCGTAGAGCCCGGCATCCTCGGGCAGGGGCTGGTCGAGGATCGCGTCCCACATCCCGAAGCGGATCAGGACGTGCTGCTTCATCGGCACGAAGCCCTCGAACCAGTCAGCCATCGGGCGCAGGAGCGACTCCGGGAGGGCCGCGATCAGCGCGTCCGCCGTCTCGAGCGCAGGGGTCGGCTGGGCGAGGAACATCGCGCCGTAGATCTTGAAGTGCAGGTTGTGGCACCGGTAGACGGTGTAGAAGTTCTCCGCGCCCTCCCGTTCGACGAAGCGGCGATCCGCCTCGATCGCGCGCTGGTTGCGATCGACCACCGCCCGGTAGTCGCCGCAGAGCACGTCGACATGCGTCGCCATGTGGATCAGGTGGCCCGAGTCGGGCACCAGCGCGACGAGCCGGTCGCCGTGCCGGAGCGCGGCCTCGGGGTGCGGCGACATCTCCATCAGGTGAATGTACATGTGCAGGAGGCCGGGATGGTCCCAGGCGCCCGGCACCTCGCGGAAGGCGCGCTCGAGCACGTCCCGCGCTTCCAGCGTGTCGGCGCCCTCCATCGGGCGGCCGGTGGGGAGGTCCCAAAGCTGCCAGGGCGTGCGGTTCATCATCGCCTCGGCGAAGAGCGTCGTGACGTCGAGATCGCCGGGATGAGCCCGCCAGACCTCGCGCATCGCCGCGGCATAGGCGTCGTGGCAGGGGAGGAAGTCCTCGATGTCCGGGTCGGGCGCCCGGTGCCGCACGGCCGCGATCAGGCCGCGCTCGACCTCCGTGCCCTGCTCCGCCAGTACGGCGGCCGCGTCGGCCGCGGCGCGGGCGGTCGCCATCGCCTCCTGCCGCTCCTCGGGCTCGTAGGTCTCCCATGGCCGGTTGTAGTTCGGCCCGGCCGCGTGCGCGATGCCCCACTGCGCCATCGCGCAATCCGGATCGGCGTCGAGCGCCCTGCGGAAACAGTCGATCGCCGCCTCGTGGTTGAAGCCGTAGAGCCAGACGAGACCGCGGTCGAACCAGAGCTGAGCTTGCTCCGAATGCGTGCTGATCTTCCTGCCGTGCCTGCCGAGATCGAAGTACTTCATGGGTACCTCCCGTCGCCTCAAGAGAGGGCGAGGATACCGCGGATCGGCCTTCAATGCAGGGGAGTCCGGGACACTTTCGCGGGCCGCCGCGTTTCTCAAGTGAGCTGCACGCCTGCGCTTGGCTGTGGGCGGGGGGTTATACGGTTGACGTAATAAGGATAAATCCCTGTGGGCGGCCGCGCCGCAGGTTGTGGTCCCGGACGTTCGGGCGGACTTGCCGGACGCACGGTCATTCCGTCGGGCCGCCGGCCTCCCGACCTTTGCAGCCGACGCGAAGCAAAGCGAGCGAATGGAGGAGATGACCCCTGTGACACAGCATCTGAGCAATTCTTCGCTGCACGGCCCGGGCCGCCTCGTCCTGGCCGGCCTTCTCGCCGCCGTGGCGATGCCGGCGGCGGCCGATGTGTCCGCGAGCGAGGCCGGGATCGTCACCGCCTGGAACGAGGCGGTGGTGGAGACCGCCGAGGAGACCGACCAGTGGTTCACCCTGCTCGGCCACCGCACGCTGGCGATGACCCATCTCGCCATGCACGACGCGCTGAACGCGATCGAGCCGCGCTACGAGACCTACGCGCTCGAGGTGGAGGCAACGGGTGCCGATCCGGTCGCGGCGGCCTCGCAGGCGGCGCACGACGTCGCGCTGGCCGCCTATCCCGACGCGGCCGACCGGTTCGCCGAACTCCACGCGCGCCTGCTGGAAGGGGCGCCCGAAGGCGAGCGCACCGAAGCCGGCCTGGCCCTCGGAGCGGAGGCCGCGGCGGCGATCATCGCGGCGCGCGAGGGCGACGACTTCGACGCCGAGGTCGATCCTTACGCGCCTGCGAGCGACGCGCCGGGCGTCTACCAGTTCACCCCGCCGCACGATTTCGCCGCCTATGTCGAGGCGCCGCATGCCGCGCCCTTCGCCATGCGCTCGGCCGACCAGTTCCGCGGCCCGCCGCCGCCCGCGCTCGACAGCGAGGCCTATGCGGCCGATCTCGAGGAGGTCGCATCGCTCGGCGGGCGCGAAAGCGAGGCGCGCAGCGCGGACCAGACCCACATGGCGCATTGGTGGGCCGAGTTCTGCGAGTCCTGGTGCGCCCGCCTCGCCCGCAACCTTGCCGAGGAGCGGGACCTTGACGCCTGGGAGGCGGCGCGGCTCTTTGCGCTGCTGCATGTCGACAATTTCGACGGCTACGTGACGAACTTCGAGGCGAAGTACCATTACGCCTTCTGGCGGCCGGTCACGGCAATCCACCGGGCGGACGAGGACGGTAACGACGCCACAGTCGCCGATCCGGAGTGGGAGCCGGAGATGGTGACGCTGCCGCACCCGGACTACCCGTCGGCGCACGCGCAGGCCTGCCACGGCGCGGCGGCGATCTTCGAGGAGACGTTCGGCACCGCCGACCTCGCCTTCACGATGGACTCGGCCACGGCGCCGGAGGAGGGGCCGGCGACGCGATCCTTCGAGAGCATCCACGAGGCCGCGGAGGAGTGCGGCATGTCGCGGCTCTACAACGGCTACCACTTCCGCGCCGCGATCGAGGCCGGCGCCGAGCAGGGGCGCCAGCGCGCGGCCTACGTGCTCGACACCATCCTGCAGCCGGTGGAGTAGCCGGCGCCAGCGCGCCACGCGGCGGGCGGGAGGCCGGTGCCTGGCCGCCTCCCTGTTGGCGCCGGGTCGTCGATTGAGAGCGCGGACGGCAGCAGCATGCCCCTGACGGAACCGACGGCACATGCTCCGCCGCCGCGCTGCCCCCTCACCGGGCTTCGACCATGTCCTCCTCGAAAGGCAGCAGGCTTGCGGCGAGTTCGGCCTGCGCATCCTCCGGAATCGCGAGATCGTCCATGGTCTCGCCGAACACGATAACGAAGTGATCCCACTCCGACCGCGTGATCCCGAGACCCGCATGGGTGGTCTCCATGTCGCGCCCCGTGTAGTAGCATGGACCGCCGGTAGCCTCGCACATGAAGTCGACGATGTGCTGCCGTGTCTGCCGCATGCTGGCGTCGGACGACCCGGCGAACTTCTCGTCCCGGAACCGGTCGACCAGCCCGTCGGTCAGCGCCGCGATGGCGTCATAGCCACCAAGCCGCTCGTATAGCGTGCGGTCCTCGGCGGACGCAGATCCGACGACCATGGGCGCCGCGAACAGGATGACGGCAGCCGTTCGTGGGAAGTGCGGCATGATGATTCTCCTTTCTGCGTCTCCCGGTCAGGAGGCTCTCGATCCGGCTTGCCGGCGGGAGGCTTATCAGCCGTCCCAGACCCACTTCTCCGGGATCCAGCGGAAGGCGTCGCCCTGTCGCGCGACATGGCCGAAGCCGGGCCAGGGCATGTGGAAGCCGAAGACCCGCACCCGTTCGCCCGCCGCTTGGTCGAGAAAGGCCCGGCGCGAGGCTACCGCCGCTTCGGGATCCCAGTCGATGACGTTGTGCCAGTCCGGCCGCTCCACCAGGACGAAGGCGTGGAACACCGCGTCTCCGGTGCTCATCAGCGCCTCGCCGTCGCTCTCGATAAGGAGCGAGGCATGGCCGGGTGTGTGCCCATGCGTCGGCATGAAGCGGATGCCCGGCACCGCCTCGCCCGGCGCCTCGACCGGCCGCAGCCGGTCGTCGAGCCGCCGCAGGTGCGAGAAGGTGCTGCGGGCGACGGAGCGGGCCAGATCTCCCTCCAGACGCTCGGCGAGGTCCGGGTCGTTCCAGTAATCGAGCTCGGCCGCCGGCACCACGATCTCGGCATTCTCGAAAACGGGTGCCGCGTTCTCCGCATCGGTCGCGCCCCAGACATGGTCGGGGTGGAGATGGGTGACGACCACGGCGTCGATGCTCGCAGGATCGATGCCCGCAGCTCGCAGGTTTCGGGGAAGCCGTCCGGCGGTCGGATCGAACTTGGTGCCGCAGCCGGTGTCGATCAGCACCCGCCGCCCGCCGATATCCGCCACCATGGGATTGACCTGAAGCGGCAGATGGTCGAGCGGCTGGTAGCGCGCCGCGAGGAAGTCCTCGAGCTCTGCTTCCGGCACCTCGGGGAAAAGCCAGTCCAGTGGAAAGCCGATCGTGCCGTCGCTGACGATCGTGATCTCGGCACGGCCGAGCCGAGAGCGGTAGAAGGGCGGGTTCCGCTCCGCCCGCGCCTCGCGATCCGCCGCGCGGGCCGCTCCGGCGGCACCACCCCAGCCGGCCGTCGCGAGCCCGGCCGCGCCGGCTCCGAGAAGATGTCTGCGTGTCAACTCGTTCATTGCTCCTCCTTTCCGCCTGACCGCGCGGCTCAGGCCGGATGCGGTGCTCCGAGAAAATCCGCCACGACGCCCGCGACCGGCTCCGGCGCGGAGAGCGGGCCGAGATGCCCGACATCGGAGATGGTGCGGACCCGGCAGTCGGAGACGTGACGGGCGACATGGCGGGCGCCCGCCGCGAACCAGGCCTGCGCGGAGCGGTCGCCACAGATCACGAGGACAGGCACGCCGATCCGCCCCAGCGCGGCCGCATCGGTCGGGTTCTCGTCCGGCGCCAGCGACACCGCCTCGAACTCGGCGATGTCGAGCGGCACGTAGCCGACCATCGCCTCCATGACGTCGGCGGCATCGGCCAGCGCCGCCTGCTCCTCGGCATTCGCGACGAAGCCGACGAAGGTGCGCACCGCCTCCTCGTTTCGCCCCGACGCGTGCAGCGCGCGGATCCGCGCGAAGCAGGCGCGCCACTCGCTCCACAGGGCGTCGTCCATCGCGTCGTAGACGGGCGGCTCGAAGCCCGCCACCGCCCGCACCGGCGCGCCGCGCGCCGCGGCGCCGAGCGCGAGGCGTGCGCCGAAGGAATGGCCGAAGAGCACCGGGCTTCCGCCGACGCTTTCGACATAGGCGATGATGTCCTCGACCAGCCTGGGCGAGGAATGGTCAGGATGGTCGCCGCT
>SKOX01000249.1 GCA_007119835.1 Paracoccaceae bacterium | reverse complement strand
GCGCCGCCGTCGGAACCTGTCCGGGCGCCCAGCCCCGCGCCGTCGGCATCTTCAGGGTCATGATCCGCTGCTTCCTGGCGTCCGGGATCGCCGGCGCCGTACCGACTGCCTGTGCCCTCGGCGCGCCGAAGCGCCTCACCGCGACCACCGCGCCGCCGACGAGAGCCGTGGCTCGTGCCATCAAGTCCATGACCTGCTCCGCTCTTTTCCGGCATAGGCTCGACCGCGGCGATGGTCTTCATCGCGCAAGCGGGCCGTCCTCAGCCGCCTACCATCCTGGCACCTGATGCACGATCGGAGCGAAGAAAGAAACTCGGCGATCGTCGCGGCGGCGTTGATCGCCGCCGTGGCACATCCCGACGTCCGCCGTCGCCCCAGCGGCGCCCGACGGGCACGGACGGGAGGCCGCAGCACGCTTCTGGCACGGCCGGCGCCCGCGGCGGCCGTGTGGCTACGCAGCAAGTATCGCGCATCAGAGCACCTTGACGGACGAGTGGCAGAGCCTGCACCTTGCCTGCAGTTCAAGGGCTGTAACCGTGCTGAAAAGACCCAATGCGCCACCGTCAAATCCCGGGATCGGGACAAAGCTTCGTCGGCTGAGGCGGGCGAGGCAGATGACCCTCCTGCAGCTTGCCGAGGCGGCGGGGTGCTCCGAAAGCATGCTCTCGAAAGTCGAGACGCAGCGGTCCGAGCCTTCGCTCACACTGCTGAGGCGCCTTGCCGCCGCTCTCGGAGTGAACGTTGCGGCGCTCTTCGACGATGTCGAGCAGACAGTGGTCTTGCGAGCCGGGACGCGACCGCGGCTCGGGCCGGAGGCGTTGCGGCAGGGCGACGGCGTGGCGCTCGAGCAACTCGTTCCGTTTCATGCCGCGAGCCTGTTGCAGGCCAACATCCATATCGTGGAGCCGGGTGGTCGATCGGACGGGCTGATCGAACACGAGGGAGAGGAGATCGGCTACCTGCTTTCCGGCACGATCGACCTCGAGGTCGACGGCGAGGTGCACCGACTGGGCCCCGGAGACAGCTTTCACTTTCGCTCCGAGCGCCCGCACGGCTACAGCAACCCCGGCGCGGTGCAGGCGCTGATTCTGTGGGTGAACACGCCGCCGACCTTCTGACCCTGCGCCGACGCGCAGCCTCTGTGCACTTCAGCTGATCCGTCTTGCCAAAAATCCGTGCAGGTTGCCGGACCTGAACCAGCACCGCCCTCTGGACAGGCATTCAAGTAACTTGACGAGGCGCTGCAGATCTGTCTGCTGTTTGCCTGCACGGGATGTTTGGAGGGAGCGATGTCCGGCGCAAGCGGCGAAGCGAACGCAACGATCGCATGCCTGCAGTTCGAGCCGAGCTTCGGTGACAGTGAGACGAACCTCGAACAGGCTGCGGGCCTGCTCGAGGAGGCGCACCGCGCCGGCGCGAACCTCGCCGTCCTGCCGGAGCTCTTCGACAGCGGCTACGTCTTCACCTCGCGTGAGGAGGCCTTCGGACTCGCGACCTCCGTCGAGGCATCGCCGACGATCGAGCGGCTTCAGGAAGCGGCGCGCGGCATGGACATGTACATCGTCGCCGGCTTCGCCGAACGCGACGGTGATCGGCTTTACAACAGCGCGGCGGTGATCGGACCCGGCGGCCTGATCGGCGTCTACCGCAAGAATCACCTATGGGCCGAGGAAGCGCTCTACTTCGAGCCGGGCGATCGCGGCTTTCCCGTCTACGCGACGCGCATCGGGCGGATTGCCCCGCTGATCTGCTACGACGGCTGGTTCCCCGAGTCGTGGCGACGCTGCGGGCTCGGAGGCGCGGACATCGTGTGCGTGCCGACGAACTGGGTGCCGATGCCGGGCCAGCGCGACGACCTTCCGGCAATGGCCAACATCCTCTGCCTGGCCGGGGCCCATTCCAACGGGGTCTTCGTCGCGGCCGCCTGCCGAACCGGGACGGAGCGCGGGCAGCCCTTCATCGGCCAGAGCCTGATCGTGGGGCCCCAGGGCTGGCCGCTCGCCGGACCGGCTTCGCGCGACGAGCGGGCGGTTCTCGTGGCCCACTGCAACCTCGCGGACGCTCGGCGTGCACGGGCGCTCAACGCCTTCAATCACGTCCTGCGCGACCGCCGAAGCGACGTCTACGGCGAACTCGCCACGCGCAGCTGACGGAACGAACTGGAACACCATCGGCAACACGGAGGTAAAGCATGCTTGGGATCAGGATTGCATCCACGGTGGCGGTCGCGGGACTGCTCGCCGGCACGGCCTTGGCGGAAGAGCCCATCAAGATCGGGATTCCGGTCGGCCTTTCGGGGGCCAACAGCGTCGTCGCGCCCTCGGTCGTCCAGTCGGCCGAACTCGCCGCGGCCGAGATCAACGCCGAAGGCGGCATCCTCGGCCGGCCCGTCGAGCTGATCGTCGCCGACGACGGCTCCGGGGCACAGGGTGCGCAGCGCGCCTTCGAGAACCTGATCTTCCAGCAGGAGGTGGACGCGCTCATCTCGATGGAGACGAGCGCCGCTCGCAACGCCGGTCTGCCGATCGTGAACCGCGGGCAGGTGCCCTACATCTACACCTCCTTCTACGAGGGGCGCTCCTGCAGCCCGTGGATGTATGTGAACGCCTGGGTGCCCGAGCAGCAGGTCGGGCCGATCGTCGACCACTTCATGGAGGAATACGGCGCGCAGACCTTCTTTCTGATCGGCAGCGACTACGCCTTCGGCCGCGGCATGCTGGAGTTCACCCGGGAATACGTGGAAGCGAACGGCGGTGAAGTCCTCGGGGAGCAGTACCTGCCGATGGACGGCTCGGACTGGACGGCGATCATCTCCATGCTGCGCTCGGCAGCGCCCGACGCGCTGATCACTTCCACCGCCGGCGGCTCGCCCAACGTGACGCTGACCCGTCAGCTCCGCGCCGCAGGCGTGGACATCCCCTACGGCAACCTCGCCGTGGACGAGGGAACCGCCCGGACCATGCGCGAGGACGCCGCGGGCATGTACATCGCCGCCTCCTACCTCACGTCCATCGACAGGGAGGAGAACCGTGCGTTCCTCGAGGCGATGGAGGAGAAGTTCGGTGCGGACCTGAAGACGCCGAACGACCTCAGCGTGCCGCAGTACGAGGCGATCTACCTCTACAAGCTCGCGGTCGAGAAGGCCGGCACCACCGACGCGCAGCCGGTGATCGACGCCCTCGCGGAGGTCAGCTTCGAGGGCCCGCGCGGCACCATCCAGATGAACGCCCAGCGCCACACGCCGCTCACAATGTACCTTGGAAAGGTCGAGGACGACGGAGAGGTGACGGTCATCTCCAGCTTCGAGGACGTCGACCCCGGCGACCAGTGCCCGCAGTTCGCCAACTGACGACTTGCGGCCCGACCGCCGCCGCGCGGCCGGGCCGCCTCACGGGGACGCCGCGCGCCGCCGCTCCTTGACCCTGCCAGCTTCGGGATGACAGCATGCTCAACCTGGCGCTCGATATCGTCACCACGGCCGGCATCCTGTTCGTGGTCGCGTCGGGCCTCCTCATCATCCTCGGCGTGATGAAGCTCATCAACTTCGCCCATGGCGCCTTCCTGACGATCGGCGGCTACGCGGCGGTCATGGGCACCGGATGGGGGCTCAGTCCCTGGATCGCGCCGCTCCTCGCGCTCGGCTTCGGGGCGGTGGTCGGCCTCGTCATCGAGCGGCTGATCGTGCGGCCGCTCTACGACCGCCCGCTCGACGCCATCCTCGCCACCTGGGGGCTCGGCATCGTCATCGTCCAGCTGATCACGCTCTACTTCGGCCGGGAGGTGCAGTTCGCGGCAAGCCCGATCAGGGGGACCATCTCGATGGGGCCGATCGACTATTCCGCCTACAGGCTCGTCGTCACCGGCGTCGCCGTCGGTGTGGGGCTGGCGCTGGCCGCACTGCTCTACTTCACGCGCTTCGGCCTCAACGCCCGGGCGGTCATCATGAACGAGACCCTCGCGCGCGGCCTCGGCATCGACAGCACGCGGGTAAGGGCGCTCACCTTCGGCCTTGGCGCGGGGCTCGCGTGCGCGGCGGGCGCGCTGATCACGCCGCTGCTCTCGGTCGATCCCAACATGGGGCTGCCCTGGCTGGTCAACTCGTTCATGCTCGTGCTCGTCGCGGGGGCGTCGTTCCCCGGGCTCGCCATTGCCGCGCTCCTGCTCGGCGGCGCGCAGGTCGTGGTCTCGACCTTCTTCAGTCCGATCATCGGCGGCCTGACCATTGTCGTGCTCGCCGCAGCGATCCTTCGCATCAGCCCGAAAGGACTGAGCCTTGGCTGATCTTCGTCCCTTTCGCACTGTCGCGATCGGCGCCGTCGTCGCCATCGGAACGGTGCTCATCGCGCCGCTCTTTCTGGACACCTACGCGACCAACATCCTCACCCGGGCCCTGTTTCTCGCAACCCTCGCTATGACGGTGGACATCCTCTGGGGCTACACGGGCATCCTGACATTCGGGCAGTCTGCCTTCTTCGGCCTCGGGGCCTACACCTGCGCGCTCGTCTTCACGCACTACGGCTTCGGTCCGGGGTGGGCGCTCGGGGCACTGGTCGGCGCCGTGATCGCGGCGGCGCTCCTCGGCTGGGCGGTCGGCTGGCTCGCCTTCTACCATGGCGCCTCGCCGCTCTATGCCTCGATCATCACCCTTGCGCTGACCATCGTCGCGGTGCAGCTCATCTTCGCCGGCGGGCGCTTCACCGGGTCCTCGAGCGGACTGTCGGCGTTTCCCACCTACTACTGGGCGGTCGATACCTGGTTCCGGATCGCCGGTTGCTACCTCGTTGCCGTTGCGGCGCTTGGCTGGCTCTTCGTGCGGAGCGACTACGGCCGCATCCTTGTCGCCATCCGCGAGAACGAGGAGCGCTGCGCCTATCTCGGGATCCCGGTTTCGCGCATCAAGACACGGCTAATGGCGGCCGCCGGCGCCGTCGGGGCCGTGGCGGGCTTCGGCTACGCCACCTTCACCAACGTCGTGGCGCCCGAGCTCGCGGGTTTCCTTCTCGGGACCGAGCTCCTGATCTGGACCGCGCTCGGCGGGCGCGGGACGCTCTTCGGGCCGATCCTCGGCGCCATCGGCATTGACGTGACCGCATCGTACCTGTCGGGGTCGCTGCCCTTCCTGTGGGCGCTGCTCGTCGGCATCGCCTTCGTCGTCGTGATCGTCGTCCTGCCCCAGGGGCTCGTGCCGCCGATCTTCAACGTCTTCCGCCGCGCGCTCACGCACTGGCGCCCCGGCGGCGGCGGCGCGGCGCTCGCGGTCGAAGCGGCGGCTTCGCGCCGACAGGATCCCGACGCTACGCCGATCCTCGTGGCCGAAGGGCTGACGCGAAGCTACGGCAGTCTGAAGGTGCTCGAGGGGATCGACCTCGTCGGGCGCCGCGGCGAGATCGTGGGCGTGGTCGGGCCGAACGGCGCCGGCAAGACCACGCTGATGCGTTGCCTGTCCGACGGAGGCGAGCGCACCGAAGGCACCGT
>SKOX01000216.1 GCA_007119835.1 Paracoccaceae bacterium | reverse complement strand
GGCCGGGCGCCGATGCGCGCGGGCGTTGAGATCGCGGCGCCGGGCGGCGCGGCGGCCGGGCGGATCACCTCGGGCGGCTTCGGGCCGAGCGTCGGGGCGCCGATCGCGATGGGCTACGTCGCCATCGAGCACGCCGCCCCCGGCACCCGCCTTCAGGGTGCGTTGCGCGGGCGCTCCGAGCCTGTAACAGTGGCGCGCATGCCTTTCATCGAGCCGGGCTACAAGCGGCGCTGAACGGGCGCCTGCGAAGGGACATCAGGAGAGACTGCCAGATGCTGAAGTTCACCGAAGAGCACGAGTGGCTGAAGGTCGAGGGCGACGAGGTGGTGGTCGGCATCACCGAATACGCCGCCGAGCAGCTCGGCGACCTCGTCTTCGTCGAGCTGCCCGAGGAGGGCGCGACGGTGGCCAAGGGCGACGAGATCGTGACGATCGAGAGCGTCAAGGCCGCCTCCGACATCCAGGCGCCCCTCGACGGCACGGTGACCGAGGTCAACACCGCCATCGTCGAGAACCCTGCGCTGGTGAACGAGGACCCGCTCGAGGCGGGCTGGTTCTTCAAGATGACGCTCGAGAACAAGGGCGATCTCGACGACCTGATGGACGAAGACGCCTACAGCAAGTTCATCGCCTGACGACGAGGACCGATGCCGTTCACCGAAAGCACCTATCACCCCTACGACTTCGCCAACCGCCGCCACATCGGGCCGAGCCCGCAGGAGATGGCGGACATGCTCGCGGTCGTTGGCGCCGACAGCCTCGACGGCCTGATCGACCGGGTCGTGCCGCCCTCGATCCGGCAGGCCGACCCGCTCGACTGGGGGCCGGCGCTCTCGGAGCAGGGCATGCTGCACCGACTGCGGCAGACGGCCGCAAAGAACAAGGTTCTGACGAGCCTTATCGGCCAGGGCTACTACGGCACGGTAACGCCGCCCGTCATCCAGCGGAATATCCTTGAAAATCCGGCCTGGTATACCGCCTACACCCCCTACCAGCCCGAGATCAGCCAGGGCAGGCTCGAGGCGCTGCTGAACTTCCAGACGATGGTGAGCGACCTCACCGCGCTCGACGTGGCGAACGCCTCGCTGCTCGACGAGGCGACGGCGGCGGCCGAGGCGATGGCGCTCTGCCGGCGGGGGAGCAAGGCCGCCGGCAACGCGTTCTTCGTCGATCGCGACTGCCACCCGCAGACGATCGCGGTGGTGCGCACCCGGGCCGAGCCGATGGGCTGGGAGGTGGTGGTAGGCGATCCCTTCGCCGACCTCGACCCCGACGCGCTGTTCGGCGCGCTCTTCCAGTATCCCGGCACCCATGGCCAATGCCACGACTTCACCGATGTGATCGGGCGCCTGCAGGGCGCCGGCGCGCTCGCCTGCGTCGCGGCCGACCCGCTCGCGCTGACGCTCCTGAAGCCGCCGGGCGAAATGGGCGCGGACGTGGCGGTGGGCTCGACCCAGCGCTTCGGCGTGCCGGTCGGCTTCGGCGGGCCGCACGCGGCCTACATGGCGGTGAAGGACAGCCTGAAGCGGTTCATGCCGGGGCGCCTCGTCGGGGTCTCGGTCGATGCGCGCGGCAACCGGGCGTATCGCCTCGCGCTGCAGACGCGCGAGCAGCATATCCGGCGCGAGAAGGCGACCTCGAACGTCTGCACCGCGCAGGCGCTGCTCGCGGTGATGGCGTCGATGTACGCGGTCTTCCACGGTCCCGAGGGGCTGAAGGCGATCGCCCAGCGCATCCACCGCAAGACGGTGCGCCTGGTGAAGGGGCTCGAGAGCCTCGGCTTCGAGGTGCGGCCCAAGACCTTCTTCGACACGGTGACGGTCGAGGTGGGGGCGCTTCAGGGCGTGATCCTCAAGGCCGCCGAGGCCGAAGGCATCAACCTGCGCCGCATCGGCTCCGACCGCATCGGCATCAGCCTAGACGAGAGGACGCGGCGCGAGCACACCCAGGCGGTGTGGCGGGCCTTCGGCGGCGACATGCTCGACCGGGACCTGGACCACGAGTACCGTCTGCCGGAAAATCTTCTGCGGACAAGCCCTTACCTCGAGCACCCGATCTTTCACATGAACCGGGCCGAGGCGGAGATGACGCGCTACATGCGCCGGCTCGCCGACCGCGACCTCGCGCTCGACCGGGCGATGATCCCGCTCGGGTCGTGCACGATGAAGCTCAACGCCACCGCCGAGATGATGCCGCTGACCTGGCCGGAATTCGCGGAGATCCATCCCTTCGCGCCGGAGCGCCAGACCGCCGGCTATCGGGAAATGATCGGGGATCTGTCGGCGAAACTGTGTGCGATCACGGGGTACGACGCGATCTCGATGCAGCCGAACTCGGGAGCGCAGGGCGAGTATGCCGGGCTCCTGGTCATCCGCGCCTACCACCGGACGCGCGGCGACGAGCAGCGTGACATCTGCCTGATCCCGACCTCGGCGCACGGGACGAACCCGGCCTCGGCGCAGATGGTCGGCATGAAGGTCGTGGCGGTGAAGTCGGCGGCGAACGGCGATGTCGACCTCGACGACTTCCGGGCGAAGGCCGAAGCGCACTCGGACCGGCTCGCGGCCTGCATGATCACCTATCCCTCGACCCACGGGGTCTTCGAGGAAACCGTGCAGGAGGTCTGCCGGATCACCCACGCGCATGGCGGCCAGGTCTATCTCGACGGCGCCAACATGAACGCGATGGTCGGGCTTTCGCGGCCGGGCGACATCGGCGCGGACGTGAGCCACCTCAACCTCCACAAGACCTTCTGCATCCCGCATGGCGGCGGCGGGCCGGGCATGGGGCCGATCGGCGTCAAGGCGCATCTCGCGCCGCACCTGCCCGGCCATCCCGCGACGGGCGGCGAGGCGGCGGTGTCGGCGGCCCCCTACGGCTCGCCGTCGCTTCTCGTCATCTCCTGGGGCTACTGCCTGCTGATGGGCGGCCGGGGGCTGACCCAGGCGACGAAGGTCGCGATCCTGAACGCCAACTATGTCGCGAAGCGCCTCTTCGAGGCTTTCCCGATCCTCTACACGTCGGCTGCGGGCGACGTCGCGCACGAGTGCATCATCGACACCCGGCCGCTCGCCAAGACCGCCGGCGTGACGGTGGACGATGTCGCCAAGCGGCTGGTCGATTGCGGCTTCCACGCGCCGACGATGAGCTGGCCGGTTTCCGGCACCCTGATGGTCGAGCCGACCGAGAGCGAGCCCAAGGCCGAACTCGACCGGTTCTGCACCGCGATGCTCGGCATCGCGGCCGAGGCCCGGGCGATCGAGGAGGGGCGGATGGATCGGGAGAACAACCCGCTCAAGAACGCGCCGCACACGGTCGCGGACCTGGTCGGGGAGTGGGACCGCCCCTACAGCCGCGAGGCCGCCTGCTATCCGCCGGGCGCCTTCCGGGTCGACAAGTACTGGGCGCCGGTCAACCGGGTCGACAACGCCTACGGCGACCGCAACCTCGTCTGCGCCTGCCCGCCGATGGCGAACTACCAGGAGGCGGCGGAGTAGGCGCGGCCCCAGCCCGAAGCTTTCCGGACGGGCCCCGGCACGGGCGCGAGCCGCGCCCCCGTGCCGGTGTCGGAGGGTTACTGCTGCTGCGGGTCGCCCTGGGTCCGCTCGAAGAGCTGCTCGGCGATCTCCGCGTAGGTATCGCGGCGCTCGGCCATCCAGTCGTCCATCTGCTCGTAGGGCACGTCGATCAGCGTGAAGCCCGCGCCCTCCATCTGGGCGACGAATTCCTCGTTGGCGTTGATCTCGGCGAAGATGTCGGAGAGCTGACGGCGGATCTCCCAAGGCGTGTCGTCGGGCACTGCAATCCCGCGGTAGGCGCCGCCGACGATGTCGATGCCGAGTTCGCGGAAGGTCGGCACCTCGGGGAAGAGCGGGTGGCGCTCCTCCAGCGCGACGGCGAGCATGCGGACCCGGTCGCCCTGCTCGATGGCGACGGTCGGATAGCCCCACTGGAAGTCGGTCTCGCCGTCGACCATCGCGGTGCTGGCCGCGGCGGTTCCGGTGTGCGGGATGTAGGTCATGTCGACCTCGGCCATCTCGAGCATGCGCTGGTTCATCACGTGGTGGGCCGAGGCCGTGCCCGTCCCGGAGACGGTGAGCGCGCCGGGGCCGCGCCGGGCCGCGTCGATCACCTGCTCGAGCGTCTGGTAGGGGCTGTCGGCGGCGGCGAAGAGCGCGGTCGGCGTGAAGTTCGACATGTAGACGGCGACGATCTCGCCGGTCTCGTAGCCCGGCTCCTCGATCATCGGCTGCAGGACGATGTGGGGCAGGCTCACGGCCATGATCGTCTGGCCGTCGCCCTCGTGGTCGTTGAGCGCGGACCAGGCCTCGGCGCCGCCCTGGCCGGGCATGTTCTGGACGATCAGCTCCTGGCCGGTGATCTCGGCGAAGTAGGGCTCCTGGAAGCGGGCGGCGATGTCGCTGTCGTCGCCGCGCTCGAACGGGACGACGTAGCTCACCGGTTCGTCGGGAAAGGCCCGTGCGTCGCCCGCGGCGAAGGTGGCCGCGGCAAGACCTGCGGCGAAGGCGGGCGCGACGATGCGGACTGAGATCTGCGAACGCGTGGACATGTTCGGTTCCTCCCGGACTCGTGACGGTACAGGCCCTGAGACCTAGGGAGCGACGCCATCAGCGGCAACTCCCGGCGCCCGAAGGAGAGGCTCCGGCCGCGGGAACGAAGCGCCGCGAGCCGGCGTTTGCTCGCCGGGACGCCCTGGGGCGGCGTCCTCGGGGCAGATCGGGAGGGCGTCGGTGGAGAAGCTCGCCTACGGCATGCTGGCCGGGATCGCGGCGACCGTCGGGATGACGGCGGCCATGCATCGCATGCACGCCCGGCTGCCCGCGCCCGAGCGCTACCCGCTGCCGCCGCGCGAGATCGTGGGGCGGATCGGTGGCCGGCCGGCGGGCGCCGGGACGGCGATGCTGGCGCATTTCGGCTACGGCGCGCTCACCGGCGGGCTGTTCGCGCTGCAGGGGCGGCGGTCGGTCCCGGCGGGTGCGCTCTACGGCGCGGGCGTGTGGGCGGCGAGCTATTTCGGCTGGGTGCCGCTCGCCCGGACGCTGGAGCCGGCCGACCGTCACCCGATGCGGCGCAACGCGCTGATGATCGCGGCGCATGTCCTTTGGGGCGGGCTGCTCGCCGCGGGCCTGCGCGAGATCGAGGCCGGCCGGCGCGGCGGCTTCCGGCGACCGCCGGGACGCGCGCTGGCCGACAGCCCCACCGGCGATCCCAGGAGCATCCGATGAAGGACGAGGTCCTCTGGCCGCGCGCCCGCTTCGACGGCGCGACCTTCCCGCCGCTCGCCGCCGACATCGAGGTGGACGTGGCGATCGTCGGCGGTGGCATCGCCGGCCTCGCCGCGGCGCACGCCCTCGCCGGCAGCCACCGCGTCGCCGTCCTCGAGGCGCTAACGATCGGCGGCCAGGCGACCGGCCGCTCGACCGCCAAGGCCACGTCCCAGCACGGGCCGATCTACCGCGGCCTGAT
>SKOX01000399.1 GCA_007119835.1 Paracoccaceae bacterium | reverse complement strand
TGCGAGCCGACCGAGGCGGCGTGGCGGGCGGCGGCCGGCGCGTAGCAGCGCACCGAGGCGCCGTCGCCGGCACCTTCCGCATGGTGCGCGAGGCGTGCCGGGTCCTGCTCGCCCGCCGCCTCCAACGCCCGCAGGACTTCGGCGTGGAGCCCGGCCGCCCGCGGCGCGCTGAGGGTGTCGAGCACGACCTGCCGGACCAGCTCGTGCCGGAAGATCGCCTCCGTCGCCGTGCCGCGCAGCAGGCCGACCCCGATGCAGGCATCGGTCTCTTCCGCCGCAGCGGGCGACAGCCGGCGCAGAACGACGCCTTCGGCCCGGCCCAGCACGGCGGCGGCCTCGAGCAGGGCCCGGGCCGAAGGCGTCAGGCGCGCCATCCGCTCGAGCACGAGGTCGCCAATGGCGCCCGAGGTGCCGGCCGCGTTCCGGTTCGCCAGGATCTCAGCCACGAAGAACGGGTTGCCGCCGGTCCGGCGGTGCAAGGAGGCGACGTCGACCTGCGCGCCGTCGGCGAGGCGGCGCACCCCGTCACGCGAGAGGGGCAGGAGCTGGATCCTCGACGCCGCCCGCGTCGTCGCCAGCGCGCCGAGCACCCGGCGCAGCGGATGGGTCGGGCCGATCTCGTCGTCGCGGTAGGTTACCACGAGAAGCGCCGGGACGGTGTGGATGCGGCGACCAACGAGCTTGAGGAGCTCCAGGCTCGCCTCGTCGGCCCAATGGACGTCCTCCAGTGCCAGAACTGCGGGACGGCCGGCATCACGGACGCGCTCGATGAGTTCGGGCAGGGTGAACTCGTCAAGCGGCAGCGCGCGACCGGCGAGGGACTCGAGGATGTCGCGGAACGGTGCGAGCGGGCGCGGTGTGGACAGCGGATCGCACCAGCCCCAGGCCGCCGTCGCCCCGAGCGACCCTATAAAGCCGTCGAGGACGCTCGTCTTTCCGATACCGGCCTCGCCAGCGAGCAGCACGAGACGTCCCTCGCCGGCGAGGGCGGCGCGGTGCGCCACGGCCAGCCTGTCCAGTGTCTCCTGTCGCTCGATCAGCTCCATCGCTGGCCCGTCGATCGGGGAGCAGTATCTATCATTCAAAGAAGCCAGTGAAGACTGTGCTGGCCCTTGCGGCAACGGTGCTCGACGCCCTGCGCGGCGCAGGTGCCCGCTTCGCTGGTGCTGCAAAGCGGTCGTTGCGCCCGGCCTAATCCACCGGGGCGTCCCGCTCCGCGGCCCCGATGTATGCCTCGGCGTCTTCCGGCAGGATGTACCCGTGCTCGGCGAGCGCGCGTGCGGCTGCAGTCACGCGGTCGATGTAGGCCTGCCTGCTCGGGTAGAGTTCAGTGAGCCGGTCCTGGGGGAAGGGCTCGAAGGTCCCGGCGATGGCGAAATACGGGTTCTCATTCACCCAATCGAGCGCGAAGCCGGTGTAGCGGCCGCGGGGCGCTCCCGCCTCGCCGTCAGCGGACAGCATGTCGCCGAGCTCCATCTCGACGCTGGGCGGAGGCTCCTCGCCGTCGAGCCAGCCTTTCAGGTTGACCATTGCCGCGCGGAAGACCGGCCCGAAATCCACCGGGTTCTGCTCGGGCATGCCGACCTCGCGGAAGTCGGTGGATTGCACCGGGATGTGGGAGACGCCGGCGATCTCGATGTAGCGGTAGTCCGGGTGCTCGGCCCGCTCCAGGTCGGCGCCCCATTCGAGATCGGTCTGGGGCACGAGCGCGATCACCTTGGCGCCATCGACAGCCGGCCCCTCGCAAGGCAGCCAGTCGCCATCGGCGAGCTGCAGGCAGAGCCCGGCCGCCCCCGCGACCAGCCCGCCGTCGAAGGTGGGTTCGCCCGCTTCCGTGTTCCGCCCCTGGAACCAGTCCCTGAGCAGCGAGCCGATCTGGGAGAAGCCGTAGGCGATGACCCGCTCCGAGGAGGCCAGCGCGTCGAGGCCCGCCTCCTCGGGCAGATGCGTGCCGGGGTCGCGGGCGACCGCCGCCGCGTCGCGAAGGATCGCGTAGCCGTCCTCCGGCTCGGCGATCTTGCCCTCGCCGAGCGCCTCGACCGCGTCCTTGTCCCAGATCACGGCGAGGTAGGCGTTGCCGCGGCCGAACAGGAAGGTGTCGCCCAAGTGGTCGCGCCCCCGCGGCTGCGGTTCGCCGTTGAGGACGAAATCCTCGTCGGTCACGGTGATCGTATTAACCACGTCGACGAGGGCCGCGCCGCTATGGTCCTCGGCGTCGGCGGGAAGGACGAGCGTCACGGGAACGGAATAGGCGCCGCCGGGCGCCTCGCCTTCGAGCCGGCCGGTGATCTCGCGGAACGGCTTTCCGTCGAAAGGACCGATCTCCTCCGACCGCTCCACGACCACCGCAATCGCCTCGCCGGCCTCCGATGCGCGCGCGGCGGCCTCGTCTTCAGACGCTCCGGAAGGATCGCTGTCCAGCTGCAGCGCCTCTGCCAGAAACGCTCCGAGATCGGCATAGGCCTGGCGGCTCGCCTCCTCGTCGTAGCCGATGCTGAAGCCTTGCCCGACGCAAGGATCGGTACGGGGATCGAAGATCTCGCCGGTCTCGAGGTTCACCACCTCGTTGTCATCACTCTCGCCGATCCTGCACCGGCCGGGATTCAGCGCCGCCTCGCGGAACGCAGGCGCGACCGCTGGGGCGTCGAAGACGTGGGCCGCGCCGGGATAGGCGATCAGCGTGGCGTCGGCACCCGCGTCCTGAAGCTCCTGGACATAGGCCTCGCAGTCCTCGACGAGCGCCAGGTCGTCGGCCTCGCCGTGGAGCACCAGGATCGGCGCGTCGGCCACCGCCTCCCGGTCGCGCCACTCCCGGTTGCAGGTCGGGTAGAAGCCGACATAGGCGGCGAAGTCCGAACCCCCGTCCGCCCCGTGCTTGTCACGGAAGCGGTCCATCGCGGCGTACAAGGCCGAGTCCGCGCCGCGGGAATAGCCGACGACGGCGATCCGGTCGGGGTCGATGCGCGGATGCTCCGCCATGACCTGGAGCGCGCGGTAGATGTCGTAGGTCACGTTCAGCCGCCCGAGCTCGGTCTGGTCGGTGACCAGCCCGCGCGCCGAGAAGCTGTCGATCAGGAAGACAGCGAGCCCCATGTCGATGAACTGCCGCGCCGCGTAGTCCGAGATGAAGTCGGTGCCACCGACGCCGCTCGCGCCGTGGACGACCAGCACGGCCGGCAGCTCCTCCTCCTCGGCATGCGGCAGGTGGAGCCCTCCGGCGAGCATCGTCTCCTCGCCGGCCTCGCCGGTCAGGAAGGCATGGTCGTCCATCGTCGCGGACGCACGGGATGATACTCGTACCGCGCCACGTCGGCCGCGAGCGACGCCGGCAGCAGCATCGCGGCCGCCGCCGCGGCGATGCCGCTCGAGGAACCGGCCAGGCTTCGACGTCGGATGAAGTGCAGTGTTGCGATCATGGATCTCTCCTGCATGTTCAGGGGCGTGACCCGGCGATGCGGATCCGGCCGTCGCCTACTGGTTCCGCGGGTCGTCGTCAGGGTTCGGGTACTCGATCAGGTAGGGCCCAGGACTGTTGAGCTGGATGACCGTCTCCTCCTCGACATAGGCGAAATGCGCCATGCCGGCCGGGAAGGCATAGAACTCGCCCGCCTCCAGTGCCTCCGTGGCGTCGCGGTCGAACTCGTAGCCCATGCCGATGTTGTAGGTGCCGGAGATCACGGTCACGATCTCGGGCTGGTTGTGGATGTGGGGCGCGAGTTCGTAGCCTTCCGGGAACCGGAAGCGCGCGGCAAAGACGCCCTCCTCGCCCGGATCGCCGTAGAGCACCGCGACCTCGGCGCCATCGGGGATGTAGTCGGGGCCCGGGCCCCACGCGATGTCGTCCGCCCGAAGCAGGACGTGGTCATCGTCGTGATGCGCCTCGGCGAGGACGCCGCCTGGCGCGATCAGGAACGCTGCGGCGGCCGTCAGCCAGATTGTGCGGCTCCGGTAGGTCTGGAACAGGAACATGGATCCCTCCAACGGTTCCGAGGGCGCGCGTCGCGCCCCGTTCGATGCGGTTGAGCTTATGCGAACCGGCGTCCCTGTCTTGGCGAACCGGGAAGGGAAAGGGCGCAAGATCGGCAGTGGCGAGGCTCAGGCCCCCTGCCGGCCCTCGTGCCGCGCGTTGCGGGCGGCGCGGGGCGTGAGCCCGTAGCGGCAGCGGAAGCGGCGGTGGAAGGTCGAGAGGTCGTTGAACCCGGCGGCGAAGGCGATCTCGGTCACGGTCAGATGCGACGCGCCCGGATCGCGAAGGAGCGCAAAACTCGCCTCGAGGCGCCGCCGGGCGAGCGCGTCGGCAAAGCCGCGACCTTTGGGGAACTGCGCCTGCAGCCAGCGGCGGGACATGCCGAGATCGCTCGCCGCGCGTTCGACGCTCAGGCGCGGATCGCGGAAGCGCGCCTCGAGATAGGCATGGATGCGCGCGCGACGGCCGGCGCGCTGCGCGGCGCGGGACGCGGCGACGCGGACGTCGCGGCAGGCGAAGGCGAGCGCGACGAGGTGGCAGAGATGATCGACGAGCGCCCGGCGGAGCGGCGGCTGCAGCCGGCTCGCGCGCGCCTCGATCAGCGCGGCCTGCGCGGCGACGAGGTGGGCTGCCTCACCGTCGAGCGCAGCCGCGGCGGGAAGGTCCGGCAGGCCCGTCGCGAGCAGCGTTCGCGGCAGCGACCAGACCGTGAGCGACGCTCCGTCTGGGTAGATCGCGGCGCAGGGGCGGGTGCCGTCGATCAGCACCGCGGCGCCGCGGCTGAGCGGGGTCTCGTCGCTCGCCTCGTCGCTGTAGACCGACCGTCCCGCCCGGTGGAGGGCAAGGTGCAGGCAGGCCGCGCGCTCCGGATGCCCCCCGACGTCCGGCTCGTGTCCCGGCCTCGTGCGCGACGGCCGCCCGCAGGCGGCGGTGCTGGCGATTTGGAGGGGTGACGCCTTCACCCTGAGGATATGCGCCGGGCCGACCCAGCTGAACTCAAGCCGCGCAGCGCCGCCCGGCTTCAGCCATTCAACGGTTTTGTCGGGCATCACGCTTCGGATGTCGGAACCAGCCCACGATCGGACTGCGCCGACCTTCTTGTGGTCACGGCTGGCCGAACGCCGCCGCCATCCTTCCCGCATTGCGGCACCTCCCTTCCCGAGTTGCCAAGCAAGAGAGTCGCACGACGATAGATAAGAGGCAAGGAGGCCGCGAAGGAGGAGACATGCCCGAGAAACGCCTGCACCGCGCCCGTTCGGCGGACGGCACCGAGATCGTCGGCACCGTCCGCGGGACGGGGCCGACGATCGTCTTCGTCCACGGCAGCCTCGGCGACGGCGAGTTGCACTGGAACGGGGCCGTGGCGCATCTCGAGGATCGCTATACCTGCCACATGATGAACACCCGGGGGCGGGGCGGGAGCGGCGAGCATCCCGACCATTCCTCGCCCCGGCTGGTCGAGGACATCATCTCCTATGTCGAGAGCGTCGGCGGAAGCCCGGCGCTGTTCGGCCATTCCTTCGGCGCGCGCCTCGCGCTCGGCG
>SKOX01000014.1 GCA_007119835.1 Paracoccaceae bacterium | reverse complement strand
GTGCGGCGCGCCAGACCCGGTCGCGCCGGTGCGGCGTGCCAGACACGGTCGCGCCGGTGCGGCGCGCCAGACCCGATCGCGCCCGTGCGGCGTGCCAGATCCGGTCGCGCCCGTGCGGCGTGCCAGATCCGGTCGCGCCCGTGCGGCGCGCTAGCTCCCGTAGCGCCGTATGGCGCGCTGGAGCCGGTCGCGACCGTGCGGCGCCTGCCAGTCGAGGTCGGGGCCGATCGGCACGATCCGGTGCGGGTTCACGCTTTCGTGGCTGCGGTGGTAGTGCTCGACGATGTGCCGGAAGTCCACGGTCTCCGCCACGCCCGGGACCTGGTAGAGCTCGCGGGCATAGGCCCAGAGGCTCGGGTAGTCGACGAGGCGTCGCCGGTTGCACTTGAAGTGCCCGTGATAGACCGGATCGAAGCGGAAGAGCGTCGTGACCAGCCGCCAGTCGGCTTCGGTCAGCCGGTCGCCGACGAGGTAGCGCTGCGTGGAGAGCCGCGCCTCGAGCCAGTCGAGCGTCTCGAAGAGGGCGCGGACCGCCCGGTCGTAGGCGCCCTGCCCGGTCGCGAAGCCGGCGCGGTAGACGCCGTTGTTGACAGTCTCGTAGACGCGCTCGTTCACCGCCTCGATCTCGCCGCGCAGCGCCTCGGGCCAGTAGTCGTCGCGGTTGCCGGTGATGCCGTCGAAGGCGGAGTTGAGCATCCGGATGATCTCGGCCGACTCGTTGGAGACGATCGTGCCGCGCTCGCGGTCCCACAGCACCGGCACCGTCACCCGGCCGGTCGCGCGCGGCTCGGCCTCGGTGTAGACCTCGCGCAGGAAGCGCTTGCCGAGCACCCTGTCGCCGGTGGCGCCGGGAAAGTCGCTGTCGAAGCTCCACCCGTCCGCGCCCATGAAGGGATGCACCGCGTCGACGGTGATGTGCCCCTCCAGCCCCTTCAACGCCCGGAAGATCAGCGTCCGGTGCGCCCAGGGGCAGGCAAGGGAGACGTAGAGGTGATAGCGCCCGCTCGCCGCCGGGAAGCCGCCATCGCCCGAGGGACCGGGCGCGCCATCGGGCGTGATCCAGTTGCGGAAGCGCGTCGGCTGCCGCTCGAAGTCGCCGCTGTTCGACGTGTCGAAGCCGCCCGTCACCCACTCGCCGTTCCTAAGTTCGCCCATCGCCTGCCTCCATTCTTGCATCGGCGGGGAGATAACGCGGCCCGGGAGGTCTGGTAGCGTGCAGAAACGTCACCACGCCGTTTCCAAATCGGCACAGTCATGGAAACGCCGTTAAACCTTCGCGAAACTATGACTTTACCATGAACGGAACCTGAGGCTTACTGGGGGCGTTCCCCGGTCGCGGTGGCCACGGGAACACGCTTTCGGGCGCGGGTCGGGGAGCCGGCGCCCCAGGGAGGAGCGGCCGATGGCAATGGGAGGACGCGCCCCCGGCGCGAAGCTGACGCTGCGGATCGGCAGCCGTCGCTACCCGATCGTGAACCAGGCCGCGGGGACCTGCCTGATCCAGGCGCCGGAGGACGCGCCGCTCCGCGGGGTCGCGGACATCTACGAAGGCGATCGGCACGTCGCGCGCTGCCTGATCCTGCTCTCCGAGAGCCACGGCGACCACATGCGCCTCTCCTACAAGTGGCGCACGCCGGTCCAGTCGGTGCCGCCCCTCGACTTCGCCCTCTGAAGCCGACCGGCCCGCCGCCGCGTCCCCGGCCCGGCCCGGGCGCGTTCGCGCCCCCTTGAACAGGCCACGGCTCCGCCCATAGGGTGCCGCCCGACGCGAGACCGGCGCCCGGGGGACGAACCAATGATCGAGACACCCTATCTCCTCTTCCTCGGCGACGCGCCCGACCCGCTCGCGGCCAAGGTCGCCCAGGGCATCCGCGACTGGCGGCCCGAGCTCGCCGTCGGCCAATACCGCATGGACGGCTGCAAGGCCGACATGGGCCTGCCCGACATGACGCTGGCCGAGGCCGTAGAGAAGGGCGCCAAGACCCTCGTCGTCGGCGTCGCCAACCGCGGCGGCGTGATCTCGCCCGCCTGGAGCGCGGTGCTGAAGGAGGCGCTGCTCCACGGCCTCGACCTCGCCGCGGGGCTGCATGCCCGCCTCGCCGACGTGCCCGAGCTGACCGCCAACGCCATGGCCCACCACAGGCGGATCCACGACGTCCGCGTGCCGCCGCGGTCCTATCCGATCGCCGACGGCAGGCGCCGCTCGGGCAAGCGCTGCCTCGCGGTCGGCACCGACTGCTCGATCGGCAAGATGTACACCGCGCTCGCGATGGAGCGCGCCATGCGCGAGGCGGGGCGCGCGGCGAGCTTCCGCGCCACCGGGCAGACCGGCATCCTGATCACCGGCGAGGGCGTGCCGCTCGACGCGGTCGTGGCCGACTTCATGGCAGGCAGCATCGAGTGGCTGACGCCCGACAACGACCCCGACCACTGGGACCTGATCGAGGGCCAGGGCTCGCTCTTCCACGCCTCCTATTCCGGCGTGACGCTCGCGCTCATCCACGGCGGCCAGCCCGACGCGCTGATCCTCTGCCACGAGCCGACGCGCAGCCACATGCGCGGCCTGCCCGACTACAAGCTGCCCTCGCTCGAGGAACTGCGCGACCTGTCGCTGCAGATGGCGCGGATCGTGAACCCCGACGTGCGCGTGACCGGCGTCTCGATCAACACCGCCGCGATGCACGAGGAGGCCGCCCTCGAATACCTCGAGGCGATCGAGAAGCGCCTCGGCCTGCCCACCGTCGACCCCTACCGCCAGGGCGCCGCCCGGCTCGTCGAGGCGCTCGACTGAGCATGCGCGCCAGGACGACCAGGAGCCTCGGACAAACGCAGGGCGCCCGGCGCTGCACCGTGCCACGCCGGCGCGCGCGCACAGGGGCGCCGCGCTGATGCGCCGCACCGTCACCCGCGACGTCTTCGCGCTCGCCCGCGCCTTCACCATCAGCCGCGGCTCGCGCACCCACGCCCGTGTCCTGACCGTGACCCTGGAGGCGGGCGGCGCCGTCGGCCGCGGCGAGTGCGTCCCCTACCCCCGCTACGGCGAGAGCCTCGAATCGGTGGAGGCCCAGATCGCGTGCCTGCCCGAGCGCTTCGACCGCGACGCACTCCAGACCCTCCTGCCGCCCGGCGCCGCCCGCAACGCCGTCGACTGCGCGCTGTGGGACCTCGAGGCCAAGCGCACCGGCCGCCCGGTCTGGGAGCTTGCCGGGCTGCCCGAGCCGGGGCCGGAGATCACCGCCTACACCCTGTCGCTCGACACGCCCGACGCGATGCGCGCCCAGGCCGCCGAGAACGCCCACCGCCCGCTGCTCAAGGTCAAGCTCGGGACGCCCGACGACCTTCCCCGCCTCGAGGCCGTCCGCGACGGCGCGCCGGACCCGCGCCTGATCCTCGACGCCAACGAGGGCTGGAGCGCCGCGGACTATGCCCGCCTCGCCCCCGCGCTCGCCCGTCTCGGGGTCGAGATGGTCGAGCAGCCACTGCCGGCAGGTGCCGACGAGGGCCTCGCCGGGGCCGAGCGGCCGGTGCCGCTCTGCGCCGACGAGAGCTGCCACGACCGGGCCTCGCTGCCCGCGCTCAGAGGCAAGTACGACATGGTCAACATCAAGCTCGACAAGACCGGCGGCCTGACCGAGGCGCTGGCGCTGCGCGCGGCGGCGCTGGCCGACGGCTACCGCATCATGGTCGGCTGCATGATCGGCTCGTCGCTCGCCATGGCGCCGGCGATCCTCGTGGCGCAGGGCGCCGCCGTCACCGACCTCGACGGGCCGCTGCTCCTCGCCGAGGACCGCGCGCCCGCCCTCACCTTCGACGAGCGCGGCGTCCATCCCGCGCCGCGCGACCTCTGGGGATAGCACCATGAGCCGGATCGTCTACGTCAACGGAAGCTACGTGCCGGAGGAGGAGGCGAAGATCTCGGTCTTCGACCGCGGCTTCCTGTTCGCCGACGGGGTCTACGAGGTCACCTCGGTCCTCGAGGGCAAGCTGATCGACTTCCCCGGCCACCTCGCGCGGCTGCGCCGATCGCTTGCCGAGCTTGCCCTGCCGAGCCCGGCGACGGACGCCGAGATCGAGGCGATGCACCGCGAGCTCATGGCGCGCAACGGGCTCACCGAGGGCATGATCTACATGCAGGTCTCCCGCGGCGCCGCCGAGCGCGACTTCGCCTATCCCGACGAGCCGGTGCCGAGCCTCGTCGCCTTCACCCAGGCGAAGGCCATCGCGGGCTCCCCCGCCGCCCGAACCGGGATCAAGGTCGTCACCGTCCCGGACATCCGCTGGGCGCGGCGCGACATCAAGACCGTCCAGCTCCTCGCCCCGTCGATGTGCAAGATGATGGCGAAGGAGGCCGGCGCCGACGACGCCTGGATGGTCGAGGACGGCTTCGTGACCGAGGGCACCTCGAACAACGCCCACATCGTCCGGCGCGACGGCACGATCGTGACCCGCGACCTCAGCCACGCCATCCTCCACGGCATCACCCGGGCCGCGGTCCTCGCCTTCGCCCGCGAGGCGCAGATGCGGGTCGAGGAGCGGCCGTTCACCGTCGAGGAGGCGCGCGACGCCGCCGAGGCCTTCGTGACGTCGGCCTCGTCCTTCGTGACGCCGGTCGTCGCGATCGACGGCCAGCCGGTCGGCGACGGCCGCCCCGGCCCGGTCGCCGCGCGCCTGCGCGAGATATACGTCGCCGAAAGCCTCCGCCGCGCCAGCTGAGAAGCGGAACGCAAGCGGCCGCCGCGCGTTCGCAAGCGGTTGCAGCGGAAAGGTTCCATGAGCGACAAGGCGCCGCGGCTTGCACCACTTGAGGCTGAGCCCGCGCCGGCTGCGTCCGCGCTCGCTCCGGCGGTTCCGCGCTGGGCGGTTATCGGCATCTTCATCATGCTGCTGATCTTCGCGATGGCCTATGCCCGCAGCTTCCTGATGCCGGTCGTCCTGGCGCTCCTGCTCAAGATGGTCTTCTCGCCGCTCCAGCGGGCGTTCGACCGCGTCGGCCTGCCGTCGGGCGTCTCCGCCCTGCTGATCGTGGGCGGGCTCCTCGCGGTTCTGGTGGCCGGGGTGCTGATGCTGGTCACGCCCGCCAGCGAATGGGTGAACCGCGCGCCGCTGATCGGGCGCGAGATCCAGGCCAAGCTCGGCGAGGTCGCCTGGGCGACCGAGGGCATGCGCGAGGCCGCGAAGCAGGTGGAACAGATCGCATCCGGGGAGGACGACCCGGAGGTGCAGCGCGTCGTGATCGACGACGGCGGCGACTTCGTGATGGTGGCGCTCACCGTGCCGCAGGCGCTGGCGCAGGTCTTCTTCACGCTGATCCTGCTGTTCTTCCTGCTCGCGTCGGGCGACATGTTCTACGAGAAGATCGTCCACGTCATGCCGACCTTCCGCGACAAACGCACCGCCATGCGGATCGCCCGCGACATCGAGCGGAAGCTGTCGCACTACCTGTCGACGATCGCGCTCATCAACGCCTGCCTCGGGGTGGCGATCGGCACGGCGATGTGGGTGCTGGGGATGCCGAACCCGGT
>SKOX01000486.1 GCA_007119835.1 Paracoccaceae bacterium | reverse complement strand
TCCTGCCGCAGGCTCTCCACCAGGGCCTCGAGCGCGCGCGTCCGCGCGGCGGCGAGCTCCGCACGCTCCTCCTCCGAGGCAAGCGCCGCCCGCGCGCTTTCGAGCTCGCCCGTGGCGGCGGCGAGTTCGCCCTCCGCGGTTGCAAGCCGGCTCTGGGCGAGGTCGCGCTCGCCGGTGAGCGCGAGGTTGCGGCTCACAAGCGCCGCGACCTGCGCCTCGAAGGCGGTGATCTGTCCCGCTGCCGTGTCGAGATCGCCGGTCAGCGTCGCCACCAGCTCCTCCTGGCGCGCGGCCTCGGCCTGGGCAAGGCCGAGCGCGTCGGCAAGACCCGCGATCTCACGCGCCAGCGTGTCGATCTCGCCCTCCTGGCCCATGATGGTGTCGCGCAGCACGAACTGCACGATCATGAACATCGACAGCACGAAGAACAGCACGAGCACGAGCGCGGTGATCGCGTCGACGAAGCCCGGCCAGATCGACGTCGCGATCCGCTGGGTGCTGCGGCGGGCAAGCGCCATTTAGATCCTCCCGCGGCTCGCCACCGCGCGCAGCGCCTCGGCAAGGCCCGCGATGTCCTGGCGCATCTCGGTCACGAGGTCCTGGCGGCCGGCGGCCATGTCCTCGAGGATGCGCAGCACCTGGGTGTCGATCGAGCGCAGCCGCGCCCGCGTCTCGGCGTCGACCGCGCCGCCGTCCATCTCCCGCGCCTCGAGGAGCTGGATCATCCGCTCCTGGCCCAGGGCGATCCGCTCGAGCAGCACCGACTGGTCGGCGCCGTTCGCCTGCTCGATCCGCGGCTGCTGGCTGATCGCGGCGGCGAACTCGGCCAGCCGCGCCTCGGTCTCGGCCGAACGCTGCACCCCCTGCTCCACCACCTCGCGCAGCACGTCGACCTGCACGGCGGTCTGCTCGACGGCCGCGAAGAGATCGGCCTGCCCGAAGCCCTCCTCGACGTCGCCGCCCGAGGCGATGCCGATCTTGGTGATCGACGACAGCCATTCCTCGAGCTCGCGGTAGAAGCGGTTCTGCCCGTGCCCGGAGAAGAGCTCGAGCAGGCCGACGACGAGCGAGCCCGCCAGGCCGAGGAGCGACGAGGCGAAGGCCGTGCCCATACCGGCGAGCTGGTCCTCGAGCCCGGCCATCAGGTTGTCGAAGACGTCCATCGCCGTCTGTCCCTCCTGGGGCGCGAGGCCGCGAATGGTGTCGACGACCGCCGGGACAACGGTCGCGAGGCCGTAGAACGTGCCGAGCAGGCCGAGGAAGATCAGCAGGTTGACGATGTAGCGCGTCAGGTCCCGCTGCTCGTCGAGCCGGGTCGCCACCGAATCGAGGATCGACCGCGCCGAGGTCGAGGTCACGCCACGCCGCGCCTGGCGGTTGGCGAGCAGTGCGGCGAGCGGCGCGAGCAGCCGCGGCGGCTCGGTGAACTCGTGCCCGGGCCGGTCGTGCGCGAACCCCTCGATCCAGTTCACCGCCTTGCTGAGCGTCAGGACCTGCGCGAAGCAGGCGAGGACGCCGAAGAGGAACACCGCGACGATGACGCCGTTGAGGTAGGGGTTGGCGAAGAAGATCGGCGCCACCGCCGGATAGAGCGCGATCCCGGCAAGCACGGTCAGCGCCAGCACCACCAGCATCGACACGATCTGCCGATAGGGCTGCGAGAACTGTGGTTGCGTCCTGTGGGCGAGTAGCATCGGGCCTCACGAATGCCGGGCGCGGCGCGGGATGCGGCGCACCTTACGCTGCGCTGCGGCGCATTCCAACTGCCCATAGCCCCGCGCAGAATGCGCCCGGGCTGTCAAGGAACGCTATCGCGAGGCGCGCCCGGCAGGCGCCCGCGCACGAGTGCCGCCAATGCCCTGAGCTCGGGGTCCTCGAGGCCGAGCGCGACGAGGCTCGCCTCGGTCTGGAGCAGGTATTCGTGGTTCGGCCCCATCGGCCCGACGGCGGCCGCGATCACCGCCGCCTGCTCCTCGAGGCTCAGGTGACCGCAATACTGGGCGTGGGCGGTGTTGGTGACGTAGGCCAGCGCCTCGACCGTCGCACCGTCGTCGAGGGTCACGGTGACGTGCCGCTCGTCATAGGCGTAGGAGACGAGCTCGCGCTCGCGCAGGTAGGCATGGACCGCCTCGGCCGCCGCCGCCTCGACGCGGTAGGCGATGCCGTGGCACTCGCCTTCCGCGCAGGCGTCGAGCGCGAGCACGAGGCCGGGCCGCTCCGGCGTGCCGCGGTAGTGGATCGAGGTCATGCAGAAGCGCCGCCGGTAGCCCGCGAGCCGCGCCGGCCGCCGCTCGGCATAGGCGAAGCCCGGCCGCCAGATCAGCGAACCGTAGCCGAAGACCCAAAGATCACGTTCCCGCAATGCCATCGCCCACGGAGGCTTCCGCCCGGCGGCGCGCTGGGGTAGAGCGCGCGCACCGGAAAATGCGGGCGTGGGTAGTCTATGCGGGCACTCTTGGCAATCGTTCTGCTGGCGGCGGCGGCCTGGAGCGGCTGGTGGTGGTTCAACGCCTCGACGCGCGAAAGCGCCGTCGAGGCCTGGCTCGCCGAGCGCCGGGTCGCCGGCTGGGTGGCGGAGGCGGCCGACGTCTCGACGAGCGGCTTTCCCAACCGGGTCGACCTCACCGTGACCGAGCTTGCGCTCGCCGACCCCCGCGAGGGCTGGCTCTGGGAGGCGCCCTTCTTCCAGGTTCTGTCGCTCACCTGGAAGCCGCAGCATTTCATCGCGGTCTGGCCGACCGAGCAGGTCTTCGCCACGCCCTACGAGCGCGCAAGGATCGAGAACTCGCGGATGCGCGGCTCACTGGTCTTCGTGCCGGGCCTCGACCTCTCCCTCGACCGCTCGACGGTGGAGGTCGAGAACCTCCTGATCACCGGCGACGCCGGGTGGAGCGCCGAACTTGCCCGGGTGGTCCTGTCGACGCGGCGCGCCGAGGCCGAGCGCGCCTCCGGCCTGCACGACTACGACCTCAACCTCGACGCCGCGGGCCTTGTCCTGCCCGAGGAATGGGCCGCAGGCCTCGACCGTGCGGGCGTCCTGCCGACGCGGATGGAGGCGGCCGGGCTCGACGCCACCCTTGCCTTCGATCGCCCGTGGGACCGCCATGCCATCGAGGGGCAAAGCCCTGCCCTCGAGGGGATTGTCGTGCGCGACATGCGCGTGAGCTGGGGCCGGCTCGACCTGCGGGGCCGGGGCGAGATCGCCGCCGACACCCGCGGCTATGCCGAGGGCCAGCTCGACCTCCGCGTGCGCAACTGGCAGGAGATGCTCGAGATCGCCGTGCAGGCCGACCTGATCGGCCGCAGCACGGCGCGCGCGCTGGAGACCGGCCTGGGGCTGATGGCGCGTCTCGGCGGCACGCGCGGCGCGATCGACGTGCCGCTCGTCTTCGAGGACGGCCAGATGCTCCTCGCCGCGCCGATCGGCTCGATCGCGATCGGCGCGGCGCCGCGCCTGACGTCCCGCCGCTGAGGATATCAACGGGTTGCAGCGCGTCCACGTCTGGACAGCGCTGCTAGCCCTTCCGGCCGATCCGTCCGAAGTCCGGCGAGGGCGTGTCCTGCCCCGCCTCGATGATGCCGCGCCGGATCGCCCGGGTCCGCGTGAAGTAGCCGTGCAGGTGCTCGCCGTCGCCCAGCCGTATCGCCCGCTGCAGCGCGAAAAGCTCCTCGGTGAACCGCCCGAGGATGTCGAGCGTCGCCTCCTTGTTGCTGAGAAAGACGTCGCGCCACATCGTCGGATCGGAGGCGGCGATGCGGGTGAAGTCCCGGAAGCCCGCCGCGGAGTAGTTGATCACCTCCGACGCCGTCACCCGCCTGAGGTCGTCCGCGACGCCCACCATGGTGTAGGCGATGAGGTGCGGCACATGGCTCGTCACTGCCAGCACCAGGTCGTGGTGGTCGGCCTCCATCGTCTCGACCCGCGCCCCGAGCGCCTCCCAGAAGGCCGCGAGCCGCGCCACCGCCTCGGGATCCGCCTCGGGCGGCGGGGTCAGCAGGCACCAGCGGTTGTCGAAGAGCTCGGCAAAGCCCGCGGCCGGGCCGGAATGCTCGGTCCCCGCGAGCGGGTGGCCGGGGATGAACGCCACGTGATCCGGCAGGCGCGGCGCCACCGCCTCGACCACGGCCCGCTTGACGGAGCCCACGTCGGTCACCGTCGCCCCCGGCGCGAGATGCGGCGCGATCGCCTCGGCCGCCTCGGCCATGGCGCCCACCGGCACGCAGAGGACGACGAGATCCGCCCCCGCCACCGCTTCCCCCGGTGTCTCCACGATCTCGCCCAGGCCCAGCTGCGCCGCCGCCTCCCGCGTCGCCGCCGTCCGCGCCGTGCCGGTGATCCGCGCCTCTAGCCCGGCGCGCCGCATGGCATGGCTGATCGACGAGGCGATCAGTCCGAGCCCGATCAGCGCGACATGGCCGTAAGGCCTCACGCCCGCACCCGCACGAAGGCCGCGACGGCGGCCAGCACCCGCTCGACCGCCGCCTCGTCGCCCACCGTGATCCTGAGGCAATGCGGCAGCTTGTAGCCTGCGACCCTCCGCACGATGAGACCCGCCGCGCGCAGTGCCGCGTCGCAGGCTTCCGCCTCGTCCCGGTCCCGGAAGCGCGCCAGAACGAAATTCGCCTCAGACGGATCCGACGCTACCCCCAGGTCCGCGAGTCCCTCGGCGAGCCGCGCCCGCATCACCGCATTCGCCACCCGGCAGTGCGTGGTATAGGCGGTGTCGCGGACCGCCGCCTCGGCAGCCGCAAGCTGCGGCGTCCCGAGATTGAACGGCCCCCGCACCCGCTCGAGCGCCTCCATGACATGGGCCGGCCCGTAACCCCAGCCGACCCGGAGCCCGCCGAGCCCGTGGATCTTCGAGAACGTCCGGGTCATCACCACGTTTTCGCGCGACTCCACGAGCCCGGCATGCCCGTCGAACCCCTCGACGTATTCCGCGTAGGCTCCGTCCAGCACCAGGAGCGCCTGCGGCGGCAGCCCCTCGGCCAGCCGCACCACCTCAGCCTCCGGGATCATCGTCCCTGTCGGATTGTTCGGGTTGGCGACGAAGACCAGCGCGGTGCGGTCGGTCGCCGCGGCGAGGATCGCATCGACATTCGTCCGCCGCGCGCGCTCGGGCACCTCGACCGGCGTGGCCCCCGCGGCGAGCGCGCTGATCCGGTACATGCCGAAGCCGTGCTCGGTGTGGATGACCTCGAGCCCCGGCCCGGCATAGACCTGCGCGAGAAAGGCGATGATCTCGTCGGAACCCGCACCGCACAGAATGCGCTGCGGGTCGAGCCCGTGCACCGCGCCGATCGCCTGCCGCAGCGCGGTGTGGCCCGAATCGGGGTAGATGTGCAGCGAGCCCGCGGCCTCGCGGAAGGCCGCGGCGGCCGCGGGCGACGGTCCGAACGGGTTCTCGTTCGACGACAGCTTGAGCGGCGCGGCATGGCCGGCCAGCTGCGACTCCCCGCCCTGGTAGAGGGCGATCGACAGGATGCCCGGCTGCGGGCGGATCGTCGGATGCGGGTCGGTCATGAGGCGGGCTCCGGGGCGCGTCGGCCGGCTTTCTCTAAGGAAAGGGCG
>SKOX01000120.1 GCA_007119835.1 Paracoccaceae bacterium | reverse complement strand
GATCGCGAAGTCCGGCGCCTCCCGCTCGAGGAGCGCGAGGGCGCGCGCCACGCTCGGCACCGGCCCGATCACGGTGCAGCCGAGATCGACGAGCATCTGCTCGATCTCCAGGGCGATCAGAAACTCGTCCTCCACGACGAGAATGCGGGGGCGCGAGCCGGCCCTGCGGACATCACCTTGCACTCCTCGCCCTTCCTCAGCACGCCGTCGCCTGTCAGGAGATCGGAAACCACGCCCTGACGCGCAGACCCTCCGGCCGGAAGTCGATCTCCGCACCGCCCTCCAGCTCGTACTCGAACACGCGGTCGATGAGCTTTGTTCCGAACCCGCGCCGCTCCGGCGGCCGCACCGCCGGCCCGCCGCGCTCTTCCCATGCCAGCTCCGCGTGGCTGCCCGCCTCGTCCCGCACGGTGCGCCGAGTGAGCCTCATCTTCCCCTGCGCCGCGGAGAGCGCGCCGTACTTGACCGAGTTCGTCGCGAGCTCGTGCAGGGTGAGGCTGAGCGACAGCGCGCGCCGCGCCTCGAGCGGCAGCGGCTCGCCGTCGATCTCGATCGCACCTTCTCTCCCGGTGGCGTAGGGCTCCAGCGTGGCGGCGGCGAGCGCGTGGAGGTCGATGCTGCGCCAGCGGCTCTCGGTCGCCAGCGAGTGCGCCCGGGCGAGCGCGTCCAGCCGGCCGGTGAGGGTCTTCTTGCAGGCCTCGACCTCCGGCCCGCCGCTGCCTTGCGAGACGAGCGAGCGGATGACCCCGAAGAGGTTCGCCTGGCCGCAGAGCCTCAGTGCCCGGCATGAACGGTGCGGAGATTGCCGCTGCCGCACTTCGGCACTGCCCCGGGATGCCGATCGTCTTCTCGAGCGGACACGCCGACACGGCAGCGGTTGAGGATGCCGTGGGACCAGACGCGCTGATGATACGAAAGCCGTTCGGCATCGGGGAACTCCAGGCGGCATTGTCAGATGTGCTCGGCGGACGAGGCAGCTGATGTGGGCGCGTGGGACAGATTGGCGATCCGGGGCGGACAGCTCGACCACCGCCCTGCTGACGTCGCCATGCGGTCGGCCGCCTCCAGGATGTCCAGAGCCGCCGCACGCCGCACCGTCCGGGACCAGGCCTTTCGGCGAAGCAACCGGGCCGAGAAGTCTCGCCTGGCTCTTTCCCGCCGGGCAGAGTTGAATATCTCACCCGCTGGGAGCCTTCAGTCGCGCCGGGACGTTGTGAACGGAAACCGCCGGTCGGTTCTCACGCGTGATGAAAGGGGGCCCTTGTGAGCCAGCACGATCAGCAGGACCCTGTGCAGCAGGTCATGGTCAGCCGGGCGGGAGTTGCCCCGGCTCTGGCGGACGCGCTTGCGGAGCGCGGGTACGCGCACCTCACGCCGGTGCAGCAGGCGGTGCTGGATCCCGGTCTCGGCGCGCGTGACCTCCTCGTCTCGGCGCAGACCGGCTCGGGCAAGACGGTCGCCTACGGTCTCGCGATGGCGCGCACCCTGCTCGGGGATGCCGCGACCTTCGGCCGGCCGGAAGCGCCGCTCGCCCTCGTGGTTGCGCCGACGCGGGAGCTCGCCCTTCAGGTCAGTCGGGAACTCGGCTGGCTATACGAACCCGCGGGGGTGGCCATCGCCCTGTCGGTCGGGGGGATGGATCCGCGAGCCGAGCGCCGGGCGCTCGAGCGGGGCGCGCATCTCGTCGTCGGCACGCCGGGACGTCTTCGGGATCACATCGACCGCGGCAATCTGGACGTGACGCGACTGCGGGTGGTGGTTCTCGACGAGGCCGACGAGATGCTCGATCTCGGCTTTCGCGACGATCTCGAATTCATCCTTGGGGCGGCGCCGCCCGAGCGGCGCACGCTCCTGTTTTCCGCGACGGTGCCGAAGGGGATCGCCAAGCTGGCGCAGCGCTTCCAGCGCGATGCCGCCCGGGTGGTGACGCAGGCCGAGCGGGAACAGCACGTCGACATCGATTACCGCGCCTACCCTGTCGCGCCGAGCGATCGCGAGAGCGCGATCTACAACCTCCTGCGCTACCACGACGCCGCGAGCGCGCTGGTATTCTGCGCGACGCGCGCGGCGGTCGCGCACATGACGGCGCGCTTCGTCAACCGCGGCTTCTCGGTGGTGGCCCTCTCCGGCGAACTCAGCCAGAGCGAGCGGACCCAGGCGCTGCAGGCGATGCGGGACGGCCGCGCGCGGGTCTGCGTGGCGACGGATGTCGCGGCGCGCGGCATCGACCTGCCCACGCTGGAGCTCGTCGTTCACGCGGACCTTCCGAACAACCCCGAGACGCTGCTGCACCGAAGCGGCCGGACCGGCCGCGCCGGGCGAAAGGGCACAAGCGCGCTGATCGTGCCGCAGCGCGCCCGGCGCCGCGCCGAGCGTCTTCTCGCGGCCGCCGGCATCCAGGCGACATGGTCTGCGCCGCCATCGCCGGCGGAGATCCTCGCGCGGGATGACGAGCGCATCCTGCATGATCCAGCGCTGGCCGAGCCGGTGGCGGCGGAGGAGCGCGACCTGGTCACGGCGCTGCTGGCCCAGCATGGACCCGAGCGCGTCGCTTCCGCCTTTGTCCGCAGCCTTCGCTCCGGCATGGCCGCGCCCGAGGAACTCATCGACGTGTCCCGCCCGGAGATCGTCCGTCCGCCGCGCGAGGCATTCGGGCCGAGCGTGTGGTTCACCCTGTCGGTGGGACGCCGGCAGAACGCCGAACCACGCTGGCTGTTGCCGTTGATCAGCAGCGCCGGCGGCCTCGCCCGCGGCGATGTCGGCGCGATCCGCATGGAGCAGAACGTCACGCATGTGGAAATCGCAGCCGATCGGGCCGATGCCTTCCTCGCCGCGCTCGGACCGGACAGGACGCTCCAGGACGGCATCAGGGTCGCCCCAAGCAACGGGCCCCCCGCCGCCAGGCCCGCACGCCGCGGCTCGGACGCAAGGCGTCCGGCTGAAGCGAACGACTCGGCAAAGGACCACCGCTCGCGGGGTCAAGCCGCGCAAGATCGTGGGCGGCAGCCCAGATCCCGCTCCCGATGAGATCAAGCGAGGTGCGGGGCCCGCGTGAAGACCTCTCCGGGTCCTCTGTCGCCGGCGGTTCGCGAGATCAGCAGAAAGCGAGGCCTACTCGTCCGGGTCCGCCGGCCTGCTCGCCGCGAACACCTCGCTGTCCGGCGCGCCATCGGCCGCTACGAGCACACCCTGCCGCACCGCGATCCCGACCTCGGCGCCCTCCGGCACGACCACGTTCTTCTCCGCCCGTACCCGCAGTGGTCCGCCCTGCGCATCGAGATGATACTCAAACCCGTCGCCGACGAAGGAGCAGAGCGTCACCCGCCCCCGTGGCGCGCCCGGCTGCGGCGGCCCGAGCGCCACATCCTCCGGCCGCACGGCGAGCGACAGCGCGCCCTCCGGCACCTGCACCCCGCCCGGCAGGCTCAGCCGACCGCCCGGCACCTCGACGACAAGCCGGCCGCCCTCCTCGCCCACCGGCCGGCAGGCCAGGTAATTGACCGCCCCGATGAAATCGAGCACGAACCGCGTTCGCGGCCGCTCGTAGACCTCCTCGGGCGGCCCGAGATGGTGGATCCGACCCGCCGACATCACCGCGATCCGGTCCGACATCGCCAGCGCCTCGACCTGGTCGTGGGTGACATAGAGGATCGGCACCCGCGCCCGCCGCTGGATGAGCTTGAGCTCCGCCCGCATCTGCTCGCGCAGCTTGGCGTCGAGGTTCGACAGCGGCTCGTCGAGCAGGAGCACCTTCGGTTCCACCGCCAGCGCCCGCCCCAGCGCCACCCGCTGCTGCTGCCCCCCCGAGAGTTGCGCCGGCATCCGCCGCCCCAGCCCCTGCATGTCAAGGAGGCCCAGCACCTCCTCGACCCGGGCCGCGATCTCCCGCGCCAGCCGCTTCCGCACCTTCAGCGGATAGCCGATATTCTCCGCGACATTCATGTGCGGCCAGACGGCGTAGCTCTGGAACACCATCCCGATCGCGCGCTCGTTCGCGGCGAGATCGACGCCCCGCCCTGCGTCGAACACCGTCTCGCCCGCGATGGCGATCCGCCCCTCGTCGGCGCTCTCGAGCCCGGCGACGCAGCGCAGCGTCGTCGTCTTGCCGCAGCCCGACGGCCCGAGCAGCGTGAAGAACTCGCCCGGCGCCACCGCGAAATCGACGCCGCCCACCGCCGTCGTGCCGGAGAAGCGCTTGACCAGCCTCTCCACCGTCACCGCCGCGTCGCTCATGCCGCCCTCGCCTGCCGCCGCTCCTCGGCCCTCGCGAACCAGCGCATCAGGAGATAGAGGACCAGGATCACGGGCAGCGTCAGAACCGCCAGCGCCGCCGCCCGCCCGGTATGCCCCGAATCCTGCATCAGGAAGATCCACACACCGATCGTCTCCGCGCCCGACGTCCAGATCAGCACCGAAACCGTCAGCTCGTTGAAGGCCGAGATGAAGATCAGGATCCACCCCGCGACCATGCCCGGGCGCAGGAGCGGCAGCGTCACGTCGCGCACCGTCCGCATCCGGCTCGCCCCGCTCGCCATCGCCGCCTCCTCGAGGCTGTCGTGGATCTGGGCGAGCGTCGCCCGGGTCGTCTGCAGCCCGAAGGCCATGTAGCGCATGATGTAGGCGACGAGCAGGATCCAGATCGTGCCGTAGAGCACCGGGCCGACAGGCGGGTTCGACCAGGCGAGGATCATCGCCACCCCGATCACCGACCCAGGCAGCGCGAAGGGCACGAGCCCGATGGCGTCGAGCGTCCCTGCCCCGCGCATCCGCGCCTTGAGGTTCAGATACGAGATCATCGCGGTCACAAAGATCAGGATCGTCGCCGCCGCACCTGCAAGGAACAGGCTGTTGACGATCCCCCGCCGCGCGCCCGCCGTCCCCAACACCGCTTCGTAATGCCTGAGCGACAGGAACTCCCAGGTCAGCGGCGCGCCCCAGAACCGCAGGAACGAGGTCAGCACCAGCGCGAAGAGCGGCAGGATCACGATGACGAGGATCACCGCGACGAGCCCCGCGACCACCCACGGCCGCGCCCGGCCGAGCCGGATCAGGTTCGGCGTCGTCGACTTGCCGCCGATCACCGCATATTGCGACCGTCCGCCCTCCATCCGGCGGAAGCCCACCATCGCGATCAGCGCGACCCCGACGAGCAGCACCGACATCGCGGTGGCGAGCGGCATGTTCGGGATGGTCAGCGCCTCGTAGATCCGCGTCGTCAGCACGTAGAACTGCGCCCGCATCCCCAGCACCGCCGGGATGCCGAAATTGTCGATCGACGACACGAAGGCGAGCAGCCCGCCGCCGTAGATCGCGGGCCTCACCAGCGGCAGCGTGATGTCCCGCATGATCCGCATCGTGCCGACGCCGGCCGTCCGCGCCGCCTCCTCGAGCGACGGATCGACCCGCTGCAGCGCGCCCGCCACCGTCAGGAAGACGAAGGGATAATTCGTGATCGCCAGCACGAAGACGATCCCCGGGGCTGAGTAGATGTTCCACGGCACCGGCCCCGGCCCGAACACCTCCCGCCAGCCTTGCGCGAAGAGCCCCACCGGCCCCGCAAGCTGCACCCAGCCCATCGCGGCGAAGAGCGGCGGGATCGCGAAGGGCAG
>SKOX01000370.1 GCA_007119835.1 Paracoccaceae bacterium | reverse complement strand
CGTCGAGAACATGGGCTTTCCGCACGACCATCCGCTCGGGGAGACACCGGGCGCCTGGGTCCCGACGAGCCTGATCGCCCAGCAGCAGCGCCCGCTCCTGCCCAACTGGGGCGGTAACCGGACCTTCGCGATGCCCGGAGGCACCGCCTGCGCCCTCCCGCCGCCACCCGCCTACAGCGAGGCGGTAGGCTCCGCCTTCCACGACGAGGCGATCGAGGTCTGGGAAACGGCCCGCACCATGGACCCGGAGGGCCGCGCGATCGCCCGCTTCTGGGCCGACGACCCGATGCTCTCGCCGACGCCTCCCGGCCACTGGATCGTGATCGCCCGCCAGATCCTCGAGCGCGAGGAGGCTGAGCTCGCCACCCGGGCCGAGGTGCTCGCGCGCCTCGGCATCGCGTTCGGCGACGCCTTCATCGCCTGCTGGGAGGCGAAGTATCGCTACGACCTGCTGCGGCCGGTCACCTACATCCGGCGCACGATCGATCCGGACTGGGAGCCCTACCTCACGACGCCACCCTTTCCGGAGTATCCGAGCGGTCACAGCACCTTGTCGGGCGCGGCCGCAGCGGTGCTCACCGCCGCCTTTGGCGAAGACTATGCCTTCGAAGACGCGACCCATCTGGGCGAGGGGCTGCCTGCCCGTGCCTTCCCGAGCTTCCAGGCCGCGGCGGAGGAGGCGGCGCTGTCGCGGCTGCTCGGGGGCATCCACTTCCGCGCCGCGATCGAGCGGGGCCTCGAGCAGGGCGCCTGCGTTGGCGCCCACGCCGTCGCGCTCGAGATGCGGCGCTGACATGCGAGCGCGCCTCGCTCTCGCGCTCGTCGCCGCTCCCGCAGCGCCCGCCGCGGCGGATCCCGCCGTTCCGCGCTTCGTCGCGGAACGGGAGGCGGGTGTCACGACCGCCTACCAGGGCGACTGGGAGTACATGGTCGGTGGCGGCGTCGCGGCTTTCGACTGCGACGGCGACGGCTTCCCCGACCTCGTGATCCCCGGCGGCGCCGAGCCCGCCCGCCTTTACCGCAACGTCAGCCGGCAGGGCGGGCCGCTTCGCTTCGAGCCGGCCGACAGCGGCCTTGAGATCGCGGGCGTCACCGGCGCCTACCCGCTCGACATCGACGGCGACGGGATCACCGACCTCGTCCTGCTGCGCCAGGGCGAGAATCTCGCCATGCGCGGCCTCGGAGCCTGCCGTTTCGAGCGCGCCAACGAGGCCTGGGGGTTCGCCGGCGGCGGGGCTTGGTCATCCGCCCTCGCCGCCACCTGGGAGGCGGGTGCGGACTGGCCGACGATCGCCGTCGGCAATTACATCGACCCGGAGGACCCGATGCCCTGGGGCTCGTGCACCGACAACTGGCTGCACCGCCCGGCGCCCGGCGGTGGCTTCGCCCCGCCCGAGCCGCTGGTCCCGAGCTTCTGCGCCCTCTCCATGCTCTTCACCGACTGGGACCGCTCGGGAACCCCCGCCCTGCGCATCTCCAACGACCGCGAATACTACCGCGGCGGCGAGGAGCAGCTCTGGCGCCTGCCGCCCGGCGTGCCGCCCGCGCTCTACACCGAAGCCGACGGCTGGCGCTCCCTGCGGATCTGGGGCATGGGCATCGCGAGCCACGACCTCACCGGCGACGGGCGCCCGGAATACTTTCTCACGTCGATGGCCGACAACAAGCTCCAGGCCCTCGCGCCCGGCGCCGAGGGGCCGGCCTACGACGACATCGCCTTCGCCCGCGGCGTCACCGCCCACCGGCCCTATGCCGGCGACGACCTGCGCCCGAGCACCGCCTGGCACGCCGAGTTCGGCGACGTGAACAACGACGGCCGCGCCGACCTCTTCGTCGCCAAGGGCAACGTCGCGGAGATGCCCGACTTCGCCCTCGCCGACCCCAACAACCTGCTCCTCCAGCGCGCCGACGGCAGCTTCATGGAGGCCGGCGACAAGGCCGGCGTCGCCAGCACCCGCACCGCCCGCGGCGGCGCGCTCGTCGACCTGAACCTCGACGGCCGGCTCGATCTCGTCGTCGTCAACCGCTGGGAACCGCCCGAGATCTGGCGCAACGCGGGCGCGGAAACCGAGCCCGCCGGCCACTGGCTCGCGCTGCGCCTCACGCAGGACGGCCCGAACCGCGACGCCATCGGCGCCCGGATCGAGGCCCGGGTCGGCAACAGGACCCTGAGCCGCGAGGCGTTCGTCGGCGGCGGCCACGCCGGCGGGCAGCTCGGGTTCATCCATCTCGGACTGGGCGCCATCGGGGCGGCCGAGGTCCGTGTCATCTGGCCCGACGGCGCGGCCAGTGACTGGCAGCGGCTGGAGGCCGACGGATTCTACGACCTCGCCCGCGGCACCCGGGCCCGACGCTGGTCCCCCCGCACAGTCGGCCGAACGCAACCGCGAGCATCAGATCCCTGACAGCGGGACGGGGGTGCCCGCCGGTCGCCGCGCCAGTCGGTGCCGGCCGACGCGCGAAGCAGAACCACCTGAAACCGCCGCGCCGTCGATGCAGGCCGCGCACGACCTTGACGGCGCGTCTCCCTGAGTGGAAACCCCAGTCCGATCTGCAAGTGTGCGAAGGACGACGATGCCCGGCCCCGCCCTCGACACCGTCGAGACCGACGACCGTCTCCCCGACCGCGCCGACGTCGTCGTCGTGGGCGGCGGCATCATCGGCATGGCGACCGCTCTCGCCCTGGTCGAGCGCGGCCACTCCGTCCTCGTCTGCGAGAAGGGTCACATCGCCGGCGAGCAGTCGAGCCGCAACTGGGGCTGGTGCCGGGTGAGCCGCCGCGACCCGCGGGAGATCCCCCTCGCGGTCGAGGCCCTGCGCCTCTGGCAGGGCATGAACGAACGGGTCGATGGCGAGACCGGCTACCGCACCGCCGGCATCCTCTTCGGCTGCGACGACAACCGCGCACTCGCGGAAGCCGAGGCGTGGCTCGAGGCGGCGCGACCCTACCAGCTTGCCTCCCGCATGATCGGCCGCGAGGAGGCCGACGGCCTCCTGCCGGGGGCGAGCCGCAGGCTCAGGGGCGCGCTCTACACGCCCTCCGACGGCCGGGCTGAGCCCCAGAAGGCCGCGCCGGCCATGGCGCGGGCGGTGCGCGCCCGCGGCGGGCGGATCGTCGAGCGTTGCGCCGTGCGCGCCCTCGACCACGCCGCCGGCCGCGTCGCCGGCGTCGTGACCGAGCGGGGACGCGTCGCGGCCGACGCCGTCGTGCTCGCGGGCGGCGCCTGGTCGAGGCTCTTTGCCCGCGGCCAGGGCCTGACGCTGCCCCAGCTCAAGGTCCTGAACACCGTCCTGCGCACCGGGCCCGTCGAGGGCGGGCCGGAGGGCGCGGGCTGGGTCGGCGACTTCGCCTTCCGCAAACGCCTCGACGGCGGTTACACGCTGTCGCACGGCATGAACAACATCGTGCCGATCGTGCCCGACAGCTTCCGCTTCGCCCGGCAGTTCCTCACCGCCTACCGGCTCGAATGGCGGCAGCTGCGGTTGCGCCTCGGCCGACGCTTCATGGAGGAATGGCGCCACTGGCGCACGCCGGAAGCCGACCGCACCTCGGTCTTCGAGAAGATCCGTGTGCTCGACCCGGAACCGGCGGCGGGCTCCGCCGACGCGGCGATCCGGTCCGCGCGGGCCTTCTTTCCCCGGCTCGAGGCGGTTCCCGTCGCCCAAATGTGGGCCGGCCTGATCGACGTCACGCCGGATGCCCTGCCGGTGATCTCGCCCGTGGACGGCCACGAGGGGTTCTTCATGGCGACGGGCTTTTCCGGCCACGGCTTCGGCATCGCGCCGGCGGCCGGTCGCCTCTGCGCCGACCTCGTCACCGGCGACCGGCCGATCGTCGACCCGGAACCCTTCCGCTTCTCCCGCTTCTCCGACGGCACGCCCATCCGGCCGATGTCGGGTGTCTGAAAGCCTGCCGTCGCTGGCGCTCTTCGGCTTCTCGGACGGCGCGTTAGACGAGCTGTTGTGGGCCTGGCGCACGTGATTTGACCGCCACAGGGCCGCGTGCGAAAGACGTCTTCCGCGAGCTGGAGGCATGAGATGAAGGCCGTCTTCCTGTGCGAGGGGGTCCGCACGCCGATCGGGCGCTACGGGGGCGCGTTGGCCTCCATGCGTCCGGACGACATGGCGGCGCTCGTCATCGACGCGGTGCTCGCGGGCGCGCAGGGCCTCGATCCGGCCTCGGTCGACGACGTCGTGCTCGGCTGCGCCAACCAGGCCGGCGAGGACAACCGCAACGTCGCCCGCATGGCCGTGCTCCTGTCGCGCCTGCCCGAGAGCGTGCCGGGCACCACGATCAACCGCCTCTGCGGCTCCGGCCTCGACGCCGTCGCCAGCGCCGCCCGCGCCGTCGCCGCGGGCGAGGCCGAGGTGATGATCGCGGGCGGCGTCGAGTCGATGTCGCGCGCGCCCTTCGTCATGCCGAAGGGCGAGGCCGCCTTCGCCCGCGAGGCGGCGATCTACGACACGACGATCGGCTGGCGCTTCGTCAACCCGCGCATCGCCCGCGCCTTCGGCACCGACGCGATGCCCGAGACGGCCGAGAACCTGGCCGCGGAGTACGGGATCGCCCGCGAGGACCAGGACGCCTTTGCGCTGCGCAGCCAGGCCCGCGCGCTGGCGGCGCAGGCGAGCGGCCGGCTCGGGCGCGAGATCGTGCCGGTCGAGGTGCCGCGACTGAAGGGTGACCCACGCGTCGTCGCGCGCGACGAGCATCCCCGGGAGACGAGCCTCGAGGCGCTGGCGAAGCTGCGCGCGCCCTTCCGCGAGGGCGGCACGGTGACCGCCGGCAACGCCTCGGGCATCAACGATGGCGCGGCCGCCCTCATCGTCGCGAGCGAGAACGCGGTCGCGCGCCACGGCCTGGTGCCGAAGGCGCGCATCCTCGGCGCCGCGATGGCCGGCGTGCCGCCGCGGGTCATGGGCATCGGGCCGGTTCCGGCGACCGAGCGGCTTCTCGGGCGGCTCGGCCTGACGCTCGCCGAGTTCGACCGGATCGAGCTCAACGAGGCCTTCGCCGCGCAGGCGATCGCCGTGCTGCGCGCTTTTGGCCTGCCGGAGGACGCTGACTGGATCAACCCGCATGGCGGCGCCATCGCGCTCGGCCATCCGCTCGGGATGTCGGGGGCGCGACTGGCGCTGACGGCGGCGGTCGACGTGGCCGACGGCGCGGCGCGCCGCGCGCTCTGCACGCTCTGCATCGGCGTCGGCCAGGGCATTGCCCTCGCCATGGAGCGCGCCTGATGGTCGTCGCCAAGGAGCGCGCCTGATGGTCGTCGCCGTCGAGCGCGGGGAGGGCGTGGCCATCGTCCGGATCGACAATCCGCCGGTCAACGCGACCTCGCACGCGGTCCGCGAAGGGCTGATGGCCGCGGTGCGGGCGGTGGAGGCGGAGGGCGTGCACGCCGCGATCCTCGTCTGCGCCGGCCGGACCTTCGTCGCCGGCGGCGACATCGCCGAGTTCGACCGCCCGCCCGAGCCGCCGCTCCTGCCGGACCTCTGCGACGCGATCGAGGCCTCGCCGGTGCCGTGGTGTGCGGCGATGCACGGCACCGTGCTCGGCGGCGGGCTTGAGCTCGCGCTTGCCTGCGCCTGGCGGGTGGCGGCGCCGGGGACGCG
>SKOX01000475.1 GCA_007119835.1 Paracoccaceae bacterium | reverse complement strand
CGTGGGCTGCATCGGCCGCCGTGATCCTTGCTCTTTTGCCTTCGTGCCTGCCGAACACGGCCCTGGCCTCGGAGGCCGGGCCGCTCAACCTTCGCTTCCTGATGATCTTCGAGCACGACGCCACGCTGCCCGCCCTCGTCGAGGCCTCGGCCGGCATCGAGCGCCACCTTTCACGGGCTCTGCCCCACGGGCGGCAGATGTTCAGCGAATATCTCGATCTCGCCCGGTTCTCGGAGCCGGAGCATGTCGAGGCACAGGTCGAGGTGCTGGCCGCGAAGTATCGCGACGAGCCGATGGACGTCGTGATAGCCGGCGGCGAGGGCGCGCTCGAGTTCGTGCTCGAGCACCGCGACGCCTTCGCGCCAGGCGCGCCTGTCGTCTTCGGCGGCGTCAACCCCGGCTACGTCGAGGATCTGGACCTCCCTCCCCATGCCTACGGCGTGGTCTCGTCGTTCGACCCGCGCGGGACGGTGGAGCTTGCGCGACGGGTGCAGCCGAACGCGACGTCGCTCGTCCTGCTGAGCGGCTCCGCGGACATGGACCGCGACATGCTGTCGAGAAGCCTCGAAAGCGTCCACGCCATCGAGGGTCTCAGCGTCTCCGTCGTCACGGACATGACGATCGCGGGGTTCCAGGAATTTGCCGGCAGCCTCGATCTCGAAACGATCCTGGTGGTGGTCTCGGTGTTCGCGGACGCGGACGGACGCCACTTTCCGCCCCGCGACTCGGTGGCGACGATCGCGGCGGCCGCCAGAACGCCGGTCTACACCGCCTACAGCACCCAGCTCGGCCACGGCGCCCTCGGCGGCCAGGTCGAGACGCTCGGCTCCATCGGCGAAGCCATCGGCGCGCTCGCGGTGCGCGTGACGAGCGGCGAGCCGGACATCCCGAGGCTCGTGCACTCGGTCGCGCATCCGGTCGTGGACTGGCGCCAGCTGCAACGCTTCGGCCTCGACGCGAACAGGCTGCCGCCGGAGACCGATCTGCTGTTCTACGATCCGACGACGTGGGAGCGGTACCGCGGCGAGATCCTGCTCGCCTCGACGGTGATCTTCCTGCAGAGCGCTACGATCGGCGCGCTGGTGGTGCAGTCGCGGCGGCGGCGGAAGGTGGAAGACGAGCTGGTCGCGGGTCGGCTCGAGCTCGCGCATCTGTCGCGGACGACGCAGCTGGGAGAGCTTTCCGGCGCGCTCGCCCACGAGCTCAACCAGCCCCTCACCGCGATCCTCGCCAATGCCGAGGCCGGCCGGCGGCTCATCGATCAGGACCGGCCGGACCTCAAGGAGATCGCGGCCATCCTCACCGACATCGCCGCCGACGACCGGCGGGCGGCCGCCATCATCAGCGGGCTGCACCGGCTGATGGTGAAGGGCAAGGCGGACATGACCCGGGTGGATCTCGCCACGCTGGTCGACAACACCCTCGCCCTGATCCGGAGCGAGCTCGTGACGCGGCAGACGCCGGTCGAGGTCCGCCACGCGGCGCGCGATCTCGAAGTGACGGGCAACGCGCCGCAGCTCCAGCAGGTCGTGCTGAACCTCGTCCTCAACGGCGCCGAGGCGATGGCCGACATGCCGCCCCCCGACCGGCTCCTCGTCGTCGAGACCCGGATCCGGCCCGACGGCTGGCGCGAGATCGCGGTGCGCGATCGCGGCCGCGGCGTTACCGACGAGATGCGGGAGGCGGCCTTCCGCCCCTTCGTCAGCAGCAAGTCCGGCGGTCTCGGCTTCGGCCTCTCGATCTGCCGCTCGATCGCCCAGGCGCACGGCGGAACGCTCGGCTTCGATCCCACCGTCGCGCAGGGCGTGCGGGTGGTCCTCGCGCTGCCGGCGCCATGAGCGAGCGCGCCCCGCCCGTCGTCCACCTCGTCGACGACGACCCCTCGATCCTGTCGGCGCTCTCGCGCCTGCTCAGGGGCGCCGGTCACCGCTGCGAGGCCCACGGCAGCGCCGAGGCGTTCCTGGCCCGCCACGACCCGGAGGAGCACGGCTGCGCCGTCCTCGACCTGGGCCTGCCGGGAATGGACGGCTTCGGCATCCAGGCGAGCCTGACCGGCGCGGCCGCGCGCCCGGTGGTCTTTCTCACCGCCAGGGGCGACGTGCCTGCGAGCGTGCGGGCGATGAAGGCGGGCGCCGTCGATTTCCTCACGAAGCCCGTCGAGCCCGAAGCGCTGCTCGCCGCGGTCGCGGAGGCGCTGCGCCGGGATGCCGCGAGCCGCGCAGCACGGCAGAGCGAGGCCGAGATCGACCGGCGCCTCGCCACGCTCACCCCGCGCGAGCGGCAGGTGCTCGATCGCGTGGTCGCTGGCCGGCTCAACAAGCAGATCGCCGCCGACATCGGCGCCGCCGAGAAGACGGTCAAGATCCACCGGAGCCGCGTGATGCGGAAGATGGCGGCGCGGACGGCGGCCGACCTCATCCGGCTGGTCGTCGGCCGCGGGGCATGACGGCGTTTTCCAAGGAGGCGCGCGAACCGCCGGGCTCGGCGTCATGACGGAAGCCTCGCGAAGCATCGCGATCGTCGACGACGATGACGGCGTCCGGCGCGCCCTCATCCGCCTGGTGCGGGCTCTGGGCTTTCGGGCGTCGGCTTATGCTTCGGCCGACGCGTTTCTCGCCGAGGTGCCCTGCGACCGCTGCGGCTGCGTTCTTCTCGACCTGCACATGCCCGGCATCTGCGGGGTCGATGCGCTCGTCGCGATAAGACGGCGCGGCGATCCGCCGGCGGTGGTGGTGATGACCGCTCGCGATGCGCCAGGCCTCCGCGACCGCTGCCTCAAGGCCGGGGCCGCTGCCTATCTGACCAAGCCGCTCGATCCGGCCGAAGTCAACGCCCTGCTGTTGCGGCTATGATCCGGGACAGATGACGGCGCATTCGCCAGGCGCCGAGCGAGCCGATCGCGGGGCGCGCCTCGCGTCGCCCGACCGGCGGGCGGCGCCCGATGAGGCTCATCGCGGAAGAGGCGCTGGAGGCGGAGTGCCGCGCGCTGGTTCATTTGTCCGCGTCCCGGTCGCGCTGGGCGATGACCGCATCGGCGATCGCGGTGACCGCGGCGACGAAGATCCCGAGGCCGACGATGACGTAGACGACGGCGCCGAGCTTGCCCGCCGTGGTGGCCGGGGTCAGATCGCCATATCCGACCGTCGCGATCGTCATCACGGCGAAGTACAGCGCATCGACATAGCTCCATCCCTCGATCGTCGCGAAGAAGAGCGTCGCCAGAGCGATCAGGCTGAAGACGAACGCGAGGAGGCCCCTGACGCGGTTGTCGCGGAACGCCGCCGTGAGGCCGCGCCATAGATCGCTCAGCGGATTGCTCATCCCGCGTCCCCGACCGAGGTGACGTCGTTCGACATCAGGATCGCAAGCGGGCGGGTGGCCGCGAAGCCGGCAAGGATGATGACGAGGATCGACGTGAGCGGGATGGCCAGGATCGCGCCCGGGACGCCCCAGAGCGCGGACCAGATCGAGACCGCGACGAGCACCACGAAGGGCGACATGTTGACCTTCCTGCCGATCATGCGCGGCTCGAGGACGTTCCCGACCCAGATCTGGGCCGCCACCAGCAGCCCGGCGAGGGCGAGGGTCAGCGGAAACGAGCCGAACTGCAGCAGCGACAGCACCACGGGAAAAAACACGCCGAGATAGGAGCCGACATAGGGGATGTAGTTGAGCAGCGCGATCAGGACTGCCCAGAAGATCGCGAAGTCGACCCCGAACGCCCGGAGGATGACGAAGGACATCAGGCCGAGGATTGCGTTGATGAGCGTCTTGATCGCCAGGTAGTTCCCGATCGTCCCGTTGATCTCGGCGACCAGGCGCGCCGTGCGTGACGCGCCCTCGCCCGGCAGGGCGGCGGCGAGCTTCGCAGAGAAGCCGGAGCGCTCGCCGATCAGGAAGCCGGCATAGATCACCACCATGAACAGCACGCCGCCGAACGAGGCGAAGGAGCCGAGCACGTGGAGCGCGAGCGCGTCCAGCGACAACCCCGTGGTCAGCGAAGACCAGCCGGCCGCGAGGTCGGGCGCCACCTGACGGCCAAGTGCGGCGGAGGCGTCGTGAACCAGGGCGGTCAGGTTGGCGTGATAGACCGGCACCCGCAGCGCGAGCTGGCTTGCCGTGGAGGCCACGACCCCGGCGAGCAGCGCCATCATCAGGGTGAAGGCAGCGATCACCAGGACCTGGCGCAGCCAGTCCGGCAGCATTCGGCCGCCGGGCTGCCGCGCGATCCACTGGCTCGCCGTGACGAGGATGTAGACGACGATGACGGCGATGACGATCGGCAGGATCAGCGCCTGCCCGACGACGAGGATGTGCCCTACCAGAACCGCGAGGAACAGCGCCAGCACCAGCCCCAGCAGCACGCGCAGCGGATCCGTCTGAGCCGGATCCGCACGGGGGCCGTGCGGCTCCTCCGGGGAGGGAGGGCCACGGTCCTGTCCCGGGGCGTCAAGCATCGGCCCGGCCCCTGCGGTCGAGCGCCAGCGCGATCAGCGAGATCCCGTTCGACAGAACCACGAGCAGCAGCGCGGCAAAAACGGTGAGTTCCAGCATACCGCGCAGGGGGTCGATGACGAGGCTGGCCCCGAGGGCGATCATGAGGATGCCCAGGCCGAAGCCGAGGAGCCGGCGGCCCGCGGCCGCTTCGTTCAGGGCCGTCGCGATGGTGAGGATGCCGGTCGCACCGAACAGCGCGCCGATCAGGACCTCGGCCGCGAGCGTCGCCGCGAACGGGTTGAGCAGCGCGACGAGGCCGGCCGCGAGCGACAGGAAGCCCGCCAGCATCCACAGAAACCCGTGCTTCATTCGCTTGCCTTTTCTCTCTCGCGCCGGGGGCCGACGCCGGGCGGGCTGCGGCATTCTGCGTCCGGGCCCCACCGGCAGGCCGCTGAGTCGCACGTCCGCGTCTGCCTCGCTCACAGCAGCCGCTCGATCGGCAGCCAGCTCAGAAACCGGACGAGCCCTCGCTGGACGATGCCGGCGTTGGGTTCCGTCCGGTGCTCGATCACCTCGCCCGTCTCGCGGGCTTCCAGCCAGCGCAGCGAACCGTCAGCGGCGCGACGCACCTCGTAGACCGCGTCCTGGCGGTCGAGCCTCCGCGTCAGCTCCGCGGCGATGGCCGGGCTCTCGATCAGCACGCCCATCTCGGTGTTGAGGGCGGCCGCGCGCGGATCGAAGTTGAACGAGCCGATGAAGATGCGGGCCTCGTCCACGGCCAGCGTCTTGGCATGGAGGCTGGCGCTCGACCCGGCGAAGAGCTCGGCGATCCCTTGACCCTGCGCCCAGCCGGGCCGCGCGCGCAGTTCCAGGATCGTCACGCCGGCCTCGAGAAGCTGCGGCCGGTACCTGATCCAGCCGCTGTGCACCGGGAGCACGTCGGTCGCCTCGAGCGCGTTGGTCACGAGCCGCACGGCGACGCCGGAGCGCGCGAGGTCGGCGAGCAGTTCCGTCCCCACCGTGCCCGGAACGAGATAGGCCGACACCAGATCCACCCGGCTCTCGGCCTGCGGCAGCAGCGCCTGCATCTGCCCGAGGAGAAGGCCCTCCCGTTCGATCCGCCCGAGCCCCTTCGCCGGATCGTCGCTGACGATCGTGACCTCGGTCCATTCGAGGATG
>SKOX01000025.1 GCA_007119835.1 Paracoccaceae bacterium | reverse complement strand
TGCATCCGCGCCGGCCACTCCACGTCGCGCACGGCCGCCGTCGCCGCCGCCTCGCCGGCACCGAGCGCCCTCAGCGCCGCGACCGCCATGCCGGCATTGCCGACCTGATGCGCGCCGATCAGCGCCGGCAGGGGCAGGTCGAGCACGCCGCCCTCGTCCTGGAAGGCCATCCGGCCGTGCTCCTCCCAGACCGTCCAGTCGCGCCCCTTCACGAGCAGCGGCGCGCCCACCGCTTCGGCCCGCGCCTCGATGATGTCGAGCGCCGCGCCGAGCTGGTCGCCGACGACGCAGGGCACGCCCGGCTTCAGGATGCCCGCCTTCTCGCCCGCGATCTCGGCGATGCTCTCGCCGAGATAGGACTGGTGGTCGTAGGAGATCGGCGTGATGACGGTGAGCCGCGGCTCGTCCACGACGTTGGTGGCATCGAGCCGCCCGCCGAGGCCGACCTCGAGAAGCACCGCGTCGGCCGGCGTCTCGGCGAAGGCGAGCAGCGCCGCGCAGGTCGTGATCTCGAAATAGGTGATCGGCTCCGGCCCGTTCGCCGCCTCGCAGCGCTCGAGCACGCGGACGAGCTCGCCCTCGTCGATCAGCGTGCCTGCGAGCCGGATGCGCTCGTGGAACCGTGCGAGATGCGGCGAGGTGTAGACATGCACCCGCGCGCCGCCGCTCTCGAGGCCCGCGCGGATCATCGACACCGTCGAGCCCTTGCCGTTGGTCCCCGCCACATGCACCACCGGCGGCAGCCGCCGCTCGGGGTGCCCGAGTGCCGCCAGCAGCCGCTCGACCCGGCCGAGCGACAGGTCGATGAGCTTCGGGTGCAGGGCCATGAGCCGCGCCAGCACGCGGTCGCTCGACCGGCTCATCGCGGACCTCAGGCGGCGGGCTCGGCCGCAGCCGGCTCGGGCGCGGGCAGGTCGGCGAAGACCGGCGGCTCGGCGCGCATCAGCAGGCGGAGGATGGTGGCGAGCTCGCGCCGCTGGTGCTGGCGCGCCACGACCCGGTCGAGCATGCCGTGGTCGAGCAGGTATTCCGCGCGCTGGAAGCCCTCGGGCAGGGTCTCGCGAATGGTCTGCTCGATCACCCGCGGGCCCGCGAAGCAGATCAGCGCGTTCGGCTCGGCGATCTGCACGTCGCCGAGCATGGCGTAGGAGGCGGTCACGCCGCCGGTGGTCGGATGCGTCAGCACCACGACATAGGGCAGCCCCGCCTCCTTGAGCATCTGCACGGCGACGGTGGTGCGCGGCATCTGCATGAGCGACAGGATGCCCTCCTGCATGCGCGCGCCGCCCGAGGCGGCGAAAAGCACCAGCGGCGCCCGCGCCTTCACCGCCCGCTCGCAGGCGGCGATGATGGCGTTGCCGACATACATGCCCATGGAGCCCGCCATGAAGCTGAAGTCCTGGGCGACGGCCACGACCTTCAGCCGCGCGATGTCGCCCTCGGCGACGAGCATGGCGTCCTCGGCTTGGGTCGCCTTGCGCGCCTCCTTCAGCCGGTCGGCATATTTCTTCGAGTCGCGAAAGCCGAGCGGGTCCTGCACCGGCTTCGGCACGTCGACCTCGACGAAGAGACCGCCGTCGAAGAGCGCGCCGAACCGCGCCCGCGGGGAGATCGGCATGTGGTGGCCGCAATTGGTGCAGACGTTGAGCGCCGCGGCGAGCTCGCGGTGGAAGAGCATGGTGCCGCAGCTGTCGCACTTCACCCACAGGTTCTCGGGCACCTCGCGCCGCGAGAACAGCGAGTTGATCTTCGGCCGGACGTAGTTCGAGATCCAGTTCATCGCAGAACCTGTGCAGACCGCGCCGCGGGCGATCGCGCCGTCGGCGGGCTAGATAACCGGGCCCCGCCGGCAATGCAATCGCCGCCCCCCGTCCGCACGGCTTCGGGTGGGCGGCTCCGGGGCCGGCTCGAGGGGGGCATCGAGCCCCCCACGAGCCGGCGGACCGCCCCGTCGGGGCGGTCCGCTGGGCCAGGCCGGACCGACGCGCCCGCCGTCACCTGCGGCGCCAGCGCCAGATCACGATGTAGACGCCCCAGACCACGGCGATCAGCGCCATGTTGCCGAAGAGCGCCGCCCGGATCGCGGCCGGATCGTCGGGATCGAGCGGCGAGACGAAGAGCGCCAGTCCCGACAGCTGCGAGGGCGTCGCCATCACCAGCATCGCCCAGACGTTGTTGGCGAAATGCAGCCCGATCGGCAGCGACAGCCCGCCCGAGCGCGCCGCGACGTCGCCGAGCGCGAGGCCCATCAGCGTCGCCGCCGCGACCATGACCCAGGCGTTCTCGCCCATCTGCGGGTTCCAGTGCAGCAGGCCGAACACCGCCGCGGGAAGCACCCACCAGACCAGCCGGCTCGCGTAGCGCGCCGCCAGCATGCCCTGGAAGTAGCCGCGGAACACCACCTCCTCGGCCGTGGCCTGCACGAAGAGCGCGGGCAGCGCCGCCGGCAGCCACAGCGCCCAGGTCGCCACCGCCTGCTGGCGTTCGGGCGGCTCGACGAGGAGCATCGGCAGGAAGAGCGCGCCCGCGATCGCCGCGACCACGAGGATGCCGCGCAGCAGCGGGCCTGCGTCGACCCGCTCGCCCGGGCCGAGCAGGCGCGATCCGGGCAGGTCGTGCAGGAGCCGCATCGCCGCGCCCGCGCCGACGATCAGGACGGCGAAGCTCACGAGGTAGACGACGACCACGCCGCGCTCTGGCGACAGGCCGACGTCGTCGGCCAGGGTGAGAAACGCGGCCACCGCCGCGATCCAGAGCCCGCCGGCGAGGCCCGCGCCGATGACGACACGCCAGAGCGTCGCGCGCCGCCGCATCGGCGCGATCCACGCCTCGAACCTTTCGGACCGCTGGGCAAGAACCATCTCCGCAAGCTAGTGGCGCGGCCGGCCGGAGACAATGCGCCCGCCCCGCTGGCGCAGCTCAGAACGGCGCGTAGCCGGTGAGCCTCTCGTAGTGGCGGGAAGACGCGACGGGTTCCCGACCCGGAGGAAGCCGGCCCGGAGCCCACCTTCGGGCCGCTTGAGAATCCCGCGCGGCTCCCCTAGACACGGGCGGCTCCGCCCCAGCGGCCAGACGAGAGAGGTGACGCCATGGACGCCCCCCGGTTCGACAAGAAGAATCTCCCGAGCCGCCACGTCACCGAAGGGCCGTCGCGCGCGCCCCACCGCTCCTATTACTACGCGATGGGCCTCTCCGAGGCGGAGATCCACCAGCCCTTCGTCGGCGTCGCCACCTGCTGGAACGAGGCGGCACCGTGCAACATCGCGCTCGCCCGCCAGGCCCAGGCGGTCAAGCTCGGCGTCAAGCAGGCCATGGGCACCCCGCGCGAGTTCACCACCATCACCGTGACCGACGGCATCGCCATGGGTCACGAGGGCATGCGCTCGTCGCTCGCCTCGCGCGAGGCGATCGCCGACACCGTAGAGCTGACCATGCGCGGCCACTGCTACGACGCCCTCGTCGGCCTCGCCGGCTGCGACAAGTCGCTGCCCGGCATGATGATGGCCATGGTCCGGCTCAACGTGCCGTCGGTGTTCATCTACGGCGGCTCGATCCTGCCCGGCCGCTTCGAGGGCCGCGACGTGACGGTGCAGGACCTGTTCGAGGCGGTCGGCCAGCATCAGGCGGGCCTGCTCGACGAGGAGACGCTGCACCGGCTCGAGATCGTCGCCTGCCCCTCGGCCGGCGCCTGCGGCGGCCAGTTCACCGCCAACACCATGGCCTGCGTGAGCGAGGCGATCGGGCTTGCGCTGTTCAACTCCTCGGGCGCGCCGGCGCCTTACGAGAGCCGCGACCAGTACAGCGTCGCGTCGGGCATCGCCGTGATGGACCTCCTCGCCAGCGGCATCCGCCCGCGCGACGTCGTCACCCGCAAGTCGCTCGAGAACGCCGCCCGCGTCGTCGCCTGCACCGGCGGCTCGACCAATGCGGGCCTCCACCTGCCCGCCATCGCCCATGAGGCCGGCATCGACTTCGACCTCGGCGACGTCTGCGACATCTTCCGCGACACCCCCTACTTCGTCGACCTCAAGCCGGGCGGGAAGTACGTCGCCAAGGACCTCTTCGAGGTGGGCGGCGTGCCGGCGGTGATGAAGGAGCTCGCCCGCGGCGGCCTGCTCCACCTCGACTGCATCACCGCCTCCGGCCGCACCCTCGGCGAGGAGCTCGAGCGCGTCGACACCAAGCCCGACGGCCGCGTCATCCATCCCGTCGACAAGCCGCTCTCGACGACCGGCGGCGTCGTCGGGCTGAAGGGCAACCTCGCCCCCGAGGGCGCGATCGTGAAGATCGCCGGCATGACCGACGCGGAACTCCGCTTCACCGGCCCCGCCCGCGTCTTCGAGTGCGAGGAGGACGCCTTCGAGGCGGTCAAGGCACGGCAGTACAAGGAAGGCGAGGTCATCGTCATCCGCAACGAGGGCCCCAAGGGCGGCCCCGGCATGCGCGAGATGCTGTCGACCACCGCCGCCCTCTCCGGTCAGGGCATGGGCAAGAAGGTGGCGCTGATCACCGACGGCCGCTTCTCGGGCGCGACCCGCGGCTTCTGCGTCGGCCATGTCGGTCCGGAGGCGGCGCTCGCCGGGCCGATCGCGCTCATCCGCGACGGCGACATGATCACCCTCGACGCCACCAAGGGCGAGATCTCCGTCGACCTCGCGGACGACGAGCTCGACCGGCGCCGGCAGGCCTGGTCCGGGCCGCGGCCGACGATCTACACCTCCGGCGCGGTCTGGAAGTTCGCCCAGGCCGCCGGCCCGACCCGGCTCGGCGCCGTCACCCACCCGGGCGCGAAGGGAGAATCCCATGTCTATGCCGACATCTAGGCTCGCCGCCCTCGCCGCTGCCGCCTTCGCGCTCGCCGGCTGCGCCGACGGCGTCGCCTTCACCGCGCCCGACCGCGCCAACGTCACCGTCGCGGGCGAGTCCATCGCGATCGCCGCCCCCGGCGGATTCTGCATCGACGAGGCGAGCACGACGTCCGGGCCACGCGGCGCCTTCGTCATGGTCTCCGACTGCGGCCTGCTGGGACAGCCCGGCGGGCGGACGCCGCCGGTGGGCGCGGTGATGACCGCCTCGATCTCGGCCAACCCCGACCTGGTGGCCGAGGGCGGCGACACGACGCTCGACGACCTCGAGGCCTTCCTCGGCACGCCGCGCGGCCGCGCCCTGCTCGGGCGCTCGGACGACGGAGGCGCCACCCGCGTCCTGCAGACCACACGCCAAGGCGACATCCTCTACGTCCTGGTCGAGGACGGCGGCCAGCAGCCGATGCCGGGCGTCGAGGACCGCTTCTGGCGCGCCTTCATGACCGTGAACGGCCGCATGGCCGCGCTCTCCATCCAGGGCTTCCAGGGCGCGAGCCCGGGCCACGAGGCGACGCTGCGCTACCTCTCGGCCTTCGCGGCATCGCTGCGCGCCGTGAACCCGCGGGCATGAGGCCCGGCCGCCTGGCTGCGGCGGCGCTCCTTGCGCTCGCCCTGCCGTCCGCCGCCGCCGCGGAGGCTGACGCGAGCGTCGTCATCATGGCGCCCGAGATGATCGGCGACCTCGACGCGCCGGGCCTGCAGGAGCTCTGGCCCGGCCGGCTCGAGCGCCTCGAGGCGGCGGTCGGCGCCGGCCTT
>SKOX01000420.1 GCA_007119835.1 Paracoccaceae bacterium | reverse complement strand
GGCCACCTCGACAAGGACATCGACGCTCTGATGCCCTGGGCCTATGCCGCGGCAACCAAGACCTCACAATGAGCACATCCGGGACTCCCGACTGAGCTCATCTGAGCCCTACGAACCGGCATGCGACCCACCGCCCCCAGCCCCATGCCCCCGAGCGCAACCCCAAAGCCAATGGGGCGGGGACGCCGCTTACACTTCGCCGATTGCAGGTTCGTGAAGGGCCAGTGTTGCTCCCGCGGAACGCCGCGAACCCTCTTTTCCAATTTGTGCTCGCCGGGCAAGCCGCCGCTGCGCCTGGTACATCCTTAACGATTGGCGCAGCCTGGTTTGGGTATTGAAAAAGCAGAATCGATCTGCCCAAAGTTGTTTGCACAAAGCTCATGGCGACGCCCGCGTTAAGCGCTTTCCCTCTTTCCCCGACACTCAATCTTGTCAAGATTGCAAAGAACGGGCATTAAGCCGTCGTATCTTCCGTTGCAACCAAAGTTGAGAGCCGTCGCCAGTGCCGCTCGCCATTATCACCGGGAGTGCCGGGCTCGTCGGCTCGGAGGCAGCGCGCCTCTTCTGTGAGCGGGGTTGGGAGATCGTCGGCGTCGACAACGACATGCGCGCCCGCTTCTTCGGCCCTGAGGCAAGCACCGAGACCAACCGCCGGCGGCTGGAGGCCGAGCTTGCCCTCTACCGGCACGCGGCGATCGACATCCGCGACGCCACCGCGGTGGACGAGGTCTTCGCCGAGGCACGCGGCAGGCTGGGCGCGATCATCCACGCCGCGGCGCAGCCCTCGCACGACTGGGCGGCGCACGACCCACAGACCGATTTCGCCGTCAACGCGACCGGCACTCTGAACCTGCTCGAGGCGGCGCGGCGGCATGCGCCCGAGGCGCCCTTCGTCTTCGTCAGCACCAACAAGGTCTACGGCGACGCCCCGAACCGGCTGCCACTCGTCGAGGAGGCCAGCCGGTTCACGCTCGATCCGGCGCATCCCTTCGCCGCCCGCGGCATCGACGAGTCGATGAGCATCGATCAGGTGCTGCACAGCATCTTCGGCGCCTCGAAGACGGCCGCCGATCTCATGGTGCAGGAGTACGGCCGCTACTTCGGCATGCCAACCGTCTGCTTTCGCGGCGGGTGTCTCACGGGCCCCGCCCATGCCGGCGCCGAACTACATGGCTTTCTTGCCTATCTGGTGCGCGCCTGCGCCGAGGGCCGGCCCTACCGGGTCTTCGGCCACAGGGCCAAGCAGGTGCGCGACAATCTGCACGCCCGCGACTTGGTTGAGGCCTTCTGGCACTACGTCGCGGCACCCCGGCCGGGCGAGGTCTACAACATGGGCGGCGGCGTCTGGTCGAACTGCTCCATGCTCGAGGCGATCGAGCTGACCGAGTGCGCTGTCGGGCGGCGGCTCGACTGGCGCTACGAGAACCAGGCGCGGATCGGCGATCACATCTGGTGGGTGAGCGACGTTGCCAAATTTTTGGACCACTATCCCGGCTGGCGCGTTGAGCGAAACGTCCCCACCATCATCGAGGAGATTGCCGCTGCCCTGCACGAGCGCGTCTGAGGCCGTCGCGCGCCCCCCGGATGAGCCGGAGCCCAGCTTCGGGCGCGCCGACATCCGGGCGCAATTCGTCTGGTACATCATCGTAGGCGGGCTTTCCTTTCTCGCCGACTTCGCGATCTTCGTGGGCCTCCTTTGGCTCGGCGCGCCAGTGCTGGCGGCGCTCGCCATAGGCTTCGTCGTTGGCACGGTGGTCAACTACGGGCTCTCGCGCCTCCTCGCCTTCACCGGCGGGCGCTACCGGCCGACGGGCGAGGTCGCGCGCCTCTTCACCGTCGCCATCGTCGGGCTCGTGCTTACTGCGGTGCTGGTCTTCCTGCTGATGGCCCTCGGCCTGCCGGCGGTCGCGGCCAAGATCGTCGCTACGCCGATCGCGTTCGTCTGGAACTACTTCGGCCGCCGCATCTTCGTCTTCCACCCGCAGATGCCTTTCGCGACCTGGCGGCTGTCGGCGCGCGCCGCAGAACGCATCCGCTTCAGTCGGCGTTGAGGCGCGAAGCCATGCCGCCCGAAACCACGCCGCCCGAAGCTACGCCGGTACCGCCGCCGGCCGTCCATGCGAGCCGTATCGGCACTCTGGCGCTGCGCGAGCGGTTCCGAGACGATTATCTCGCCCGTCACGATCCGATCGCCGATGAACGGATGCTATGGCGCGCACAGAGCGTCCGGCATCTGGTGCACCTGACGCCGGGACAGAGGATCCTGGAACTCGGCTGCGGCGAGATGCGCTTCACCCGCCGCCTTGTGCAGGTGTCCCGCGGCGAGAACCCAATCGTGGCGGCGACCTTCCGCACTGATCTGTCGGCGGCCTCTGCCGCCATCGTTCCGGGCCCGGTCGAGCGGGTGCGGCTGAAGGCGCTGCCCGGGGCGCTCGCCGACCGCCAATTCGACTGCGTCGTTGCCCTCGACATGCTCGACGCGCGCGACTGCGCAGCAGTGCTCGCCGGAATTCACGACCTGCTTGCCCCCGGTGGGCAGATCGTCTTCTTTGAGAGCAACCCGTGGAACCCCTGGCTCCGGCTGAAGCGGCTCGTCCGCCGCTATTCCGGCGGCGATACGCGCAGCCTCTTGAGCCGTCCGCACCTGTACGAACTGCTGTCCGAGGTGGGCTTCATCCGCGTCTTCGCAGTCTACACCGACTTCGTCTACGCCCCACTGACGCCGCGGCTCATCTGGTTGCTGCGCAACCTCTCGATCATCGCAGAGAACGCCCGCGGCCTGAGGCGCTTCGCCGGCACCATTCTCGTGCATGCTCAGAAGCCGCCCCGCCTCCGGTCTCGACCCAGCCGCCCACTCAGCGACCACCCCGGTCTCACTGGCGCCGTGTCGATCGTCATCCCCTGCCACAATGAGGAGATGAACATCGGGCCGCTGATTGACCGGCTGCTCGAGCTCTACGGCGACTACATCCACGAGATCGTTCCCGTCGACGACAACAGCCGCGACGGCACCGCCCCCATCCTCGCGCGCTACGCCGCCGCCGATAACCGCGTGCGTCCGGTATACCGTAAGCCGCCGAACGGCGTCGGCCGCGCCCTGGGCGACGGCTACCGCGCCGCGACCGGCAGCTGGGTGCTCTCCATGGACTGCGATTTTCAGCACTTGCTGCCGGAGATCCGCGACATGTTCGACCACGCCGCCCGTGGCGCTCCGGTGGTGGTGGGCAGCCGCTTCTCGCGCCACAGCGTGCTGCTGAACTACCCGTTCCTGAAGATCCTCTCCAATCGCAGCTTCCACGTGCTCGCGCAGCTGGTGATGCGCCGGCGCTTCCGCGACGTCACCAACAACCTCAAGCTGATGCGGCGCGACGTCGTCGAGCGGCTGCGGCTGACCGCGCCCGGCTTCGGGGCCAATGCCGAGACCGGGCTGCAGCCGATGCTGATGGGCTACCCCATAACCGAGGTGCCGATCTCCTGGATTAACCGCTCCTTCGACATGGGCAGTTCCTCCTTCTACCTCTTCCGGGTCGGCGGCGGCTATGCCGGAATTCTGTGGAACCTCTTGCGCGCCCGCGCCTTCGGCGCCGGCCCCTATGCCGGGCTGCGCGGTATCGCGTCGCGCGGACCCGCGGAGGCCGGACCCGCCGCCGCCCCAGAGAGCCGGACGACGTGACCGTGGGTGCCGGAAACCGCGCTGCGCGCGCGCTCCTGCGCCTGCTCGACGCGCGCCTCGTCGTCGCGGGCACGACATTGCTGCTTCTTGCAGTGGCGCTCGGCAGTGTCGCGCGCTGGGGCTACAACATTGGACTTGCCGAGGACTGGTTCATGGTCCCAGCGATGACCGGCAACGAGCCGGACCTTGCAGCTTGGCTGTGGTCGCAGAACAACGAGCACCGCCTGCCGGTGCAGCGGCTGATTTACCTCGGGCTCCTGTGGCTGACCGAGGATTTCCGGTCGGGAATGGTGTTCAGCCAACTGTTGCTCGCCGGCCTCGGCCTCGCGCTCGCCTGGGCCGCGGCGCGGGCGCGCGGCCGGGCACGGTGGCGCGACGCGCTCTTCCCGCTCGCGCTCCTCCATCTCGGCCATTGGGAGAATTTGATCTGGGGTTGGCAAATCCAGTTCGTCTGGTCGACGGTACTCGCTGGTCTCGTCCTGGTCCTGGTGGCACGGCCGGAGCCGCTCGACCTGCGCGCCGGGCTCGCCGCGAGCCTCCTGCTCGTGCTCTTGCCGCTCTCGGGCGCGAACGGAATCGTGGTGGCGGCGGCGATGGCGCCCTGGCTCGCCGCGCATGCTGCCGTGCGGCTCGGCTTTGACCGGATCGGCCCGTTGCGCCTCGCACCAGCCGGCCTGCCGGCCGACCGCCGGACCGGGCGCCTGCTTCTTGTCGGCGCCATCCTGCCCTACGCGGCCATCGCGGTCTATTTCATCGGCTACGAGCGGCCGCCGTGGTCGCCTCCTCTGGCCTCGCCGCGCGAGTTCCTCTCCGCTGCCGAAGTCTACTTCGCTTATGCGCTTGGCCCCGGCACGCGGCGCCTTCCCCTTCTCCTTGCAGCGATCGCGGTGCTCGCTTTCGCCGTTCTCGGCGGCCTGCTGGCGCTGCGCGCATTCTTCGCTCCCAAGCGGCCGGAGGAGCGGCTGCGGGCCGGGGGGCTTGTCCTCTTCATCGGGGTCGGCATCTTTCTCGGCTTGGCGATCGCGCTTTCCCGCGGCGCCTACGAGTATCGCATGCCCGACCGATACGCGCTGTTCGCTGCATTGCCGCTCCTCGGCGCGGCCTTCGCCTGGGAGCTCTACGCGCCTCGCCGGTTCGGCGCAGCGGCGGTGACGGCGCTCGCCATCGTGCTGGTCGCGCTTCTTCCCTACAATATCCGCATGGGGCTGGAGTGGCGCGACTGGTATCGCGCGGGCATGGCCGCCGTTCAGGCGGACATTGCCGCGGGCGTTCCGATTCCGGAACTGGCCGCACGCCACCGCCCGTTCCTCATGCACTGGACCGAGGACGGGCTGCGCGAGCGGATGCGGATGCTGAGCCAAGCCGGAATCGGCCCGTTCGCTGCGGCCCGGGAGAAGCCCGTTTCAGAGACTACTCCAGAGACGCAGCGATGAAGTCCCTGTCGGGGCTCGCCGGCCTTCTCGCCGCTCATTGGCGGGTCCGCCAGATGCACCGCCGCGGAGCAGATGGCGTTCTGCAGAAGGTACGAAGGGCAGCTACACTGGGTTGACCAGAGATCGCCGAACGTCCGCTGTGGTGAAGGTTTTCCGATGCGGGCCGCGGCGTGAGGGTGGTCCGGGCGCGATCTCGGCCCGCGTTGGAAAACCTCCCAAGGAGGAAGCCGCGTGGGACTGGGTGCTGTCTATGGGGAAAGAGCGCCGACGGTGGGAGCTGCTGCTGTCCGTGATAAGGGCACGGCTCGTGATGACAACGGCAGATGCTGACGCGAGTTGCTGATCTCCGGGAGATTCGAGGCGCAGTGGGGCCGGTTGGGCGTAAGCGCGACGGCGCTGCCCTATGCGCAGGGGAATCGCTTGAAGCTCATGGGTGAGACTGGGTGAGGGTTTGCAGGAGGTAGTCCTCGTCCCATCCGAGTGTCTTGCGACGGACCTTGAGGCTCGCCTTGTCGGGAACGGTGCG
>SKOX01000075.1 GCA_007119835.1 Paracoccaceae bacterium | reverse complement strand
GCCAACGCCGCGCCGAGGATGTAGGCGACCCGCTCGGGCACGCCCATCCGCGGCCGCTCGGCAAAGCGGATCATCGCCGTCCCGTAATTCTGGTCCACCAGCACGTAGGCCACCGCCGCCCGCTGCCAGAGCGGCGCCGCCCCGATGTGGAGCGCGAGCGAGGCCGAATACATCGCCAGCCGCAGGTTCACCGCCAGCGCCGCGAGGATCACGACGAGCGTCGGCGCGTTCTCGGTCACGAGCTGCACCGCGGTGAACTGCGACGCCCCCGCGATCACCAGCACCGTCATCGCCATGATCTGCATGAGTGTCCAGCCCGCCTCGCTCGCCACGAGGCCGAAGAGCATGGCGAAGGGCACGATGACGATGACGAACGGCGCCCCATCGCGCAGGCCGAGGAGGAAGGCGGATCGGGTGGCGGCACGCATGCCGCGCGCTCTATCGCAGCCCGTGACCGGCGTCCATCGGAGGAGCGGCAGCTTCGGTTGCGTGCGGTCCCGGGCCGTGAGATCCTGAGGGAGTTCCCCCGACCGAAAGGAGGTCGCTATGGCGAACACCACCACCACCACCGACAGACCCGACTTCAAGGCCCTCACCGAGGCCGGACGCGCCGTCTGGTCGAGCGGCGACTTCAACGCCATCGCCCGCCAGGTCATGGCCGCCGCCGAGGACGTCGTGCAGGCGGCCGACCCGCGGCCCGGCCAGGCGGTGCTCGACGTCGCCTGCGGCAGCGGCAACGCCGCCCTCGTCGCCGCCCGCCGCTACTGCGCCGTCTCGGGCATCGACATCGCCCCGAACCTCGTCGAGCGCGCCCGCGCCCGCGCCGCCGCCGAAGGCGTCGAGGTCGATTTCCGCGAGGGCGACGCCCAGGCGCTGCCCTACCCGGACGCGCATTTCGACGTGGTCGTGTCGGTGTTCGGCGTCATGTTCGCTCCGGACCAGGCACGCGCCGCCTCCGAGCTCCGGCGCGTCTGCCGCCCCGGCGGCAGGATCGCGCTCGCCAACTGGATGCCGGAGGCCTTCGGCGCCGACTTCTTCGGCGCCCATGCCCGCCACGCACCGCCGCCGCCCGGCACGCCCTCGCCGCTGCGCTGGGGCACCGCCGAGGGCCTGACTGAACTCGTCGGCTCAGGCGTGCGCGATATCGCCACCAGGCGGCGCTCGATCCACGCCTACTACCGCTCCGTCGAGGACGGCGTCGAGCTCTTCGCGCGCTGCTTCGGCCCGACGATCCGCGCGCTGAACGTCGTCGGCCCCGACGGCGCCGAGGCGCTCCGCCGCGACATCGCCGCGGTCTTCGAGCGCTACAACCGCGCGGACGACGGCACCGCGGTCGTCGAGACCGAATACCTGCGCGCCACAGCCACGCGCGCCTGACGGCCCCGCTGGTGGCCGCCCGGGGCAGGGGCGGCCGCCAGCCTCGGCGGCGCGGAAGTTGAAGGCTTCCCCGGGCCGAGAGGCCGCGGTCCCGTCGATCGTCCGGTCAGTCTCCGGCGAAAGCTCCCGATGACCTCATCCGATCCGGCAGTCCCGGCCATGTTCGCTGTTGCCGCTCGGGAGGCCCGCACCGGGCGCGGAGCGCGGTGCGGAACGGGCACGGGGGCCGCCAGTGCGGCGACCCCGAGCAAGCGGGTCAGGGAAGGAAGGTATCGCGCCGGTACCAGGGCAGATGCAGGACGGCGACGAGTTCGGCATCCTCGTCGAACAGCGCGCCGAGCATCGCGCCCTCGCCTCTGATCGTCACCTCCTCGGCAGAGCCGATGCCGAGCGGGGCGCTCATCGCCACGATCACCCCCTGGTCGCCCCTGTAGATGCGGTGGAAATTCGGGTCTTCGCCGGAATAGATCTTCTGGTCGAAGCTTGCGAAGGTCGCGCCGTTCCGGGCATAGGCGAGCGCGACGTGGAGGCCCTCGCCGTCGTCGTCGGCAACCGACCAGCTCTCCTCGACATCCGTCTTGTCCGCGGCGGCCATCCGGCGCTCGAAAGTGACCTCCGCGTCCTTGTAGTTCCCGTAAGCCCCCGGCGCCGCGGCGGCCGCGTCGCTCCAGCCGGCGACCACGACCGGTCCTCCTTCGCCCGCTGCGGCGTCCTGACCGAAAATTACGAGGACGGCGAGACGGTTCTCGTTCGCCTCGAGCGGCTGCCGGTCGGCGTCCACCGCCGAGACCCGATCGATCATCACCACGAGCGCGTTGGCGCCCGCGGCGGGACCGCCGGGCAGCGGCGTCAGCGACCAGTCGGCCGGCAGAAGGGCCTGCGCCTCATCCTCGGGCAAGGTGAAGAACAGGTTGAGCCTGTTTTCGTTGATGGTCTCTACATGGGTCTCTGCCTGAAGGGGCAGGCTGAAAACGAGCGAGGCGAAGGCGGTCGATACGAGCACGCGCATTGCAGCCTCCATTTTGGCTGAACAGCGACAGCTCGCGCTCTTTTCTTGAGTACCGCAAGAAGGAGTTGCTCCGGTACAGAGAAATGTTCCTCGCTGGACCCGTGAGGCAGGCCCGATTTCTGCCGCGACCTCGCCGAGGCGAGGCGCTCTGGAGATGCCTTCGGGAGGGGCGGCTGCTGATCCTGACTCCGGGAGCCAGTGAGGCCTAGTGATTGCGCGCGACGCTCAGGAGCCTTGGCAGGGCCCCCTACCGTCCCCCGGAGCGCTCGGCTATTGTCGCGCCCGGAGGTTCCGCCCGCGCCATGCCTGACAGCTACCTGATCCGTCCCGAGCCCGCCGACCCGCGGCTCACCCGTCCCGTGCGCGGCGTCGATCACGACGGGCGCGAGCAGGAGATCCGCGTCGTCGAGGAACGCCCGCTGACGATCTTCCTCAACGGCCAGGAGATCGTCACCGCCATGACGATCGGCGACTACCCGGATTACCTCGCGGTGGGCTACCTGCGGAATCAGGGCATGCTGCGCCCCGACGAGGTCCCGACCGCCGTCGAGTTCGACGAGGAGCTCGAGACCGTCGTCGTCCGCACCGCCCGCGCCACCGACTACGAGGAAAAGCTCAAGAAGAAGACCCGCACCTCCGGCTGCGCCGTCGGCACCGTCTTCGGCGACGTCATGGAGGGGCTCGAGGGCCTGACGCTGCCGGCCACGCCGGTCCGCACCTCCGACCTTTACGCGCTGGCCCACGCGATCAACACCACGCCGTCCCTCTACCTCGAGGCCGGCGCCATCCACGGCACCGTGCTCTGCGAGGGCGACCGCCCGCTCGTCTACATGGAGGACGTCGGCCGGCACAACGCCGTCGACAAGATCGCCGGCTGGATGGTCATGGAGGGCGTCTCGCCCGAGGCCAAGATGCTCTACACCACCGGCCGCCTCACCTCCGAGATGGTGATCAAGACCGCGCTGATGCGCCTGCCCGCGCTCGCCTCGCGCTCGGGCTTCACCGCCTGGGGGGTCGAGATCGCCCGGCAGGTCGGCCTCACCCTCATCGGGCGAATGCGCGGCCGCCGCTTCGTCTGCCTTTCGGGCGCAGACCGCCTCGTCTACGATGCCGATCCCGGCCATGTCGCCGACGAGCCCCGCCACCTCCGCCGCAAGGCCGCCGCCGACTGATGCCATGCCCGCGCCGCACATGACCCTTCGCCCGAAGATCGCCGGCGTCGTGCTCGCCGGCGGCCGCGCTACCCGCATGGGCGGCGGCGACAAGACCCTGCTCGACCTCGGCGGCCGCCCGATCCTCGCCCATGTCGTGGCCCGCCTAAGCCCCCAGGTCGACGCGCTGGTGCTGAACGCCAACGGCGATCCGGCGCGCTTCGCCGCCTTCGGCCTCGACGTCGTGCCCGATACGGTCGAAGGCTTCGCCGGCCCCCTCGCCGGCATCCTCGCCGGCATGGACTGGGCGGCGGCGCGCGGCCACGACCTCCTCGCCTCGGCCGCCGGCGACACGCCGTTCTTTCCTGAGACCCTGGTCGCCGACCTGCGCGCCGTCATGGAGCGCGACGGCACGCCGCTTGCCATGGCGATGACCCCCGACCCCGAGCGCGGCCTGTCGCGCCACCCCACCTTCGGCCTCTGGTCCGTCAGCCTGCGCGACGACCTGCGCGCAGCGCTCGAAGCCGGCCAGCGCAAGGTCATCGAGTGGACCGAGCCCCGCGGCTGCGCCAAGGCGGTGTTCGACGGCGACTACCCGTTCTTCAACGTCAACACGCCCGAAGACCTCGCCCGCGCCCATGAACTGATGGCCGAGCCATGAAGGTCTACGGCGTCACCGGCTGGAAGAACTCCGGCAAGACCACCCTGGTCGAGCGCCTCGTCGCCGAGATCGCCGGCCGCGGCTTCACCGTCTCGACGCTGAAGCACGCCCACCACAGCTTCGACGTCGACCACCCCGGCAAGGACAGCCACCGCCACCGCATGGCGGGCGCGAGCCAGGTCCTCGTCTCCTCCCGCGCACGCTGGGCGCTGATGACCGAGAACCGCGCCGGCCCCGAGCCCGCGCTCGCCGATCTGCTCGCCCGGCTCGACCCGGTCGATCTCGTGCTCATCGAGGGCTACAAGCGCGACCGCCACCCCAAGATCGAGGCCCGCCGCCTCGCCACCGCCCAGTCGCTGATCGCCGCCGAGGACCCCACCGTCGAGGCGATCGCCACCGACGCGCCCCGCGATGCGCTGGCCGGCGCGGCCGCGCTTCCGGTCTTCGACCTCGACGACATCGCCGGCATCGCCGACTTCATCCTCGACCGTACCGGCCTGCCCCGCGGCCTGCCCCGCCAGGGCGCCGGATGAGCCGCCTCTTCGACACGGTCCTGATCGTCGACTGGTCCGCCCGGTCGACGCCCTCGCCCGCGCGGCCCTCGCCCGACGCGATCTGGATCGGCTCGGCCGGGGCGGGGGCCGAGCCGCCGCGGTACGTCCGCACCCGCCATGCCGCCGAGCAATACCTCCGCCACCGCCTGCGCGAGGCGCGCGAAGCCGGCCGCCGCGTGCTGGTCGGCTTCGACTTCCCCTTCGGCTATCCCGCAGGCTTCGCCGAGGCCGTTACCGGGCGCGCGGATGCGCTGGCCCTGTGGGACGACATTGCGGCCCGCATCGAGGACGCGCCGGACAACCGCAACAACCGCTTCGCCGTCGCCGCCGCGTTCAACGCCTGCCTGCCCGGCATCGGCCCCTTCTGGGGCTGCCCCGCCGCGCTCGACCTCGCAGGCCTCCCCGCCCGCGGCAACGCCCGCGCGGCCCACGGCCTCCCAGAGCGCCGCCGCGTCGAGACCCGGCTGCGCACCGCACAGCCCTGCTGGAAGCTCTTCACCACCGGCTCGGTCGGCGGCCAGGCGCTCCTCGGCATCCCGCTCCTCCACCGCCTGCGCGCCGCCCTCGCGCCGCACGTGGCCGTCTGGCCCTTCGACACCGGCCTTTCCGCGCCCGCCGCCCCGATCGTTCTCGCCGAGATCTACCCCTCGCTCCTCGCCGCCGAGATCCGCGCCGCCACCCGCCCGGGCGAGATCCGCGACGAAGCCCAGGTCCGCGTCACCGCCACGGCCCTCGCCGCCCTCGACGCGGGCGGCGCCCTCGCCCCCCTGTTCGCCGCCGCCTCCGACTTGCCGCTGGCCGACCGCGCCACCGTCGCCCTCGAGGAAGCCTGGATCCTCGGCGCCGGCCACGAGGCCGCCCTTCGCGAAGTCGCCCGCCCGTCGCATGCCGTCGCCG
>SKOX01000065.1 GCA_007119835.1 Paracoccaceae bacterium | reverse complement strand
GCGGGTGGCGTCCGCTGGCTGCGCGACGCGGTCGCCGGCCTCGTCGTGGAGGGGGAGCGGGTCCGCGCCGTGCGGCTCGCCGGCGGCGAGACGCTCGGCTGCAGCTGGTTCGTGAACGCGGCGGGCGGCATGGGGACGGAGGTCGCGGCATTCGCCAGGCTCGCCCTGCCGGTCGAGCGGCGCAAGCGCACGGTGTTCGCATTCGCCGTCGCCGAACCGCCGCAGGGCCGGCTGCCGCTGATGGTCGACCCCTCGGGCGTCTGGTGCCGGCCCGAGGGAGACCGTTTCCTCGCCGGCTGCCCGCCCGAGCCGGACCCGGCCGTGGCCGAGGACGACTTCGAGCCCCACCACTTCCTGTTCGAGGACAGGATCTGGCCGGCGCTCGCGGCGCGGGCGGCCTGCTTCGAGGCCGCCAAGGTCTCGGGCGTCTGGGCCGGGCATTACGACACCAACACCCTCGATGCCAACGCCGTCGTCGGCCCGCACCCGGAGGTGGCGAACTTCCTGTTCGCCAACGGCTTCTCCGGCCATGGCCTGCAGCAGGCGGCCGGCGTGGGGCGCGGGCTCGCCGAATGGATCGTGCACGGGCGCTGGCGGAGCCTCGACCTCGGGCCGCTCGGCTGCGGGCGCATCGCAGCCGCGCGGCCGCTCGTCGAGCAGGCGGTGATCTGATGGACCTCCTTGCCGCAAACCTAGCGAGCGCGCCGGCGGAGGAGGAGGTCGCCCTCGGCCCCTGGCGGCTGCGGCGCGGCGGCGGCGGCCGGCGGGCGATGGCTGCGACCCTCGAGGGGCCGCTCGGGGAAGGCGACGTCAAGGCGGCGCTCGCACGGATGCGGTGCTGGGGGCAGCGGCCGGTCTTCCAGGTGCGCGCGGGCGAGGACGCGCTCGACGCGGCGCTTGCGGCCGACGGCCTCTTCCGCGAGGGCGAAACCCTGATCCTTGCCGCGCCCGCGGCCGCGGTGGCGCACCGCGAACCGGACGTCGCCGTGATCGACTGTGACGGCCCGCTGGCGGCGCTCGTCGAGATCTGGCGCGCGGCCGGCATCGGACCCGGGCGCCTCGCCGGGATGGCGCGGGTGCCGGAGCCGAAGCGCTACCTTCTCGGGCGGCTGCGCGACCGGCCGGCGGGGGCGGCCTTCGTCTCGGCCTTCGTCTCGGCCGCGGGCGGCGTCGCGATGCTCAACGCCCTCGAGGTCGTCGAGCGGGCGCGCCGCCAGGGCCTCGGGCGGCGGATGGTCGGCTGGGCGGGCGCCTGGGCGGCGGAGGCGGGTGCGGAAACCCTCGCGGTTGCGGTCGATGCGGAGAACGCGCCGGCGCGTGCGCTCTACGCCGGCCTCGGGATGGTGCCGGCGGCGGCCTACCACTACCGCGTCGGATCCTGACCGCGACATCGACAAGCCGGCGCACGGCCGCTATCACGCGGCGCCCGCGCATCGGGCGCCGGCGCGGGCTACGCCGTGATCTCGAAACATCGGAGGACATGCCGGCATGCGGGCGGGCTTCGCGTTTCTCGTGCTCGCCACCGTGCTGAGCCAGTTCTACCGGGCGTTCCTCGCCGTGCTCTCGCCGGTGCTTGGCGCCGAGCTCGGGACGACGGCCGCCGACCTCGCGCTCGCCTCGGGGCTCTGGTTCGCGGTCTTCGCTCTGATGCAGCTGCCCGTCGGCCTCGGGCTCGACCGGATCGGGCCGCGGCGGACGGTGGGCTGGCTCTTCGCCCTCGGCGCGGGCGGCGGCGCGGCGCTCTTTGCCGCGGCGACCTCGCCCGGGATGATCGTGGCGGCCATGTGCCTGATCGGCATGGGCTGCGCGCCGGTCCTGATGGCCTCCTTCTACATCTTCGCGCGAAGCTTCTCCGCCCGCGCCTTCGCGAGCCTCGCGGGGCTGCTGGTCGGGGTCGCGGGCGTCGGCAACCTCGCCGCCGCAGCCCCGATGGCCTGGGCGGTGGAAACTTTCGGCTGGCGGGAGACGACGGCCGCGCTCGCCGTCGTGACGGTGGCGATCGGCGCGGGACTGCTGCGCTTCGTCGCGGATCCGCCGCGCGAGGACGCGGGCGCCGGCGGCGACGGCGGCTCGCTCGCCGACCTGCTGCGCATCCCCGCTCTCTGGGCGATGACGCCGCTGCTCGCGCTGCATTACGCGCCGGCGGCCGGCGTGCGCGGGCTCTGGGCCGGGCCCTATCTCGAGGATGTCTTCGGGCTCGGGGCGAGCGGGATCGGGCTCGTGACGCTCGGCATGGCGCTGGCGATGATCCTCGGCAACTTCGCCTACGGGCCGGCGGACCGGGTCTTCGGCACGCGGAAGTGGGTGCTGGTCGGCGGCAACGGCCTCGGCGCGGCGGCCCTGCTCGCGCTCGGGCTCGCGCCGGCGCAGGGGATCGCGACGGCGGCGGTCCTGCTGGCGGCGCTGGGCTTCTTCGGCTCGTCCTTCCCGCTGATGATGGCCCACGCCCGGAGCTACTTCCCGCCGGGCCTGATCGGTCGCGGTGTGACGCTGGCGAACCTGCTCGCCATCGGCGGCGTCGGGCTGATGCAGATCGCGAGCGGCCGGCTTCACGGCCAGATGGTCGCCGCGGGCGCGCCGCCCGAGACGGCCTATGGCGCCCTGTTCCTCTTCTTCGGGCTGCTGCTCGCCCTCTCGGTCGCGGTCTACCTCGTCACCGAGGACCGGCTCGACTGAGGCGGGAACCCCCACCGGTCTTGGAACGTTGAGCGAACGAAACTGCTTGCAGGAGGTTTGTGTCATGGCGCCTGCCGGAGAAGAGCCGGTCAATCCGAAGCGCGATCCGAAGGCCGCGGCGGAAGGAAACGCCGCCAAGGATCCTGCCGACTGGGTGAGCGGCGACGAGCCGATGACGGCGGCGCAGGCCTCCTACCTGCAGACCCTCTGCGAGGAGACCGGCGAGGCGATGGACACGTCGCTGAGCAAGGCGGAGGCGTCGCGCCGCATCGACGCCCTGAAGAAGCGCGACCCGCGGCTCAAGGAATGAGGGTGCGGGCGGAAAAAGGAGGGATCCCCATGTCGATTGCGAGACTGATCGCACTGGCGCCGCTGGCGCTCGCCGCCTGCGCGCCGCTCGGCCTGACGACGCAGGCGCCTGCACCTGCGGTGGCCTTCGCGGACCCGGAACTGCGCGCCCTCCAGGAGCGCGCCTGCGCCGACGCCGTGGCCCAGATGCACGGCGTGGCGCCGGCTGGCGTCGTGGCCCAGCGCACCAGCATCGACGGCAGCAACCGCGCCGTGGTCGATGTCACCGTCGCGGGCGTGACCGGCTATTGCCGCGTCGACATCGACGGGCGCGTGCTGCAGGTCCGCATCTAGCGGCGCGGGCTGCGGCGGCCTCGGCCGAGCGCTGCCGCAGCGATCTGCCTGAAAGGGGCGGCAGGCGCCGGGCGCTTGCCTGACGAGGCAGCCACGCCCGTGGCAGGCCCCTTTCTTGCCCGCGCCGGGGCCGCCGCTCAGCGCCGGGCGTCGGCGCCGCCGGGGCGACGGCGCCGCGAGGTGAGGGCGGTGAAGATCCCGAAGAGCAGCAGGGGAACCACGCCCCGCCGGTCCGAGCCGGTCGCGGGCCGGCGATCCGGTCGGCCGGAGGCGCTGTCGTCGTCGTCGCCCTCCGCATGCAGCGCGCCGCCGGGATGATTGCCCTCTTGCCGCTCGCCCTTCACCTTGCCCTCGGGGTTGTAATGCTCGACGAGGGCGTTGATTTCCGAGCCGAGCAGGATCACGAGCCCGACGATGTAGAGCCAGAGCATCAGGATGATGACGGCGCCGAGCGAGCCGTAGGTGGCGTCGTAGTCGCCGAAGTTCCGGATGTAGACCGTGAAGGCGAGCGAGGCGGCGATCAGCATCACGACGCCGAGCACCGAGCCGGGCGTGATGAAGGCGAAGCGCTGGTCCACGTTCGGCGCGAACTTGTAGATCAGCGCGAAGGCCAGCATCAGGCCGAGCGCGATCACGATCCAGCGGAACGCCTGGAAGGCGAGCACCACGGCCTGGTTGTCGCCGAAGGCGGCCATCACCCATTCCTCCAGCACGCCGCCGAGCACGATCAGGGCAAACGACCCGATCACCAGGGCGACGAAGGCGACGGAGAGCAGGAGCGCGACGATGCGGGCCCTCACGAAGCTGCGCGCCTCCTCCACGTCGTAGGTGATGTTGAGCTGCTGCATGATGGCGTACATGCCCGTCGACACCGTCCAGAGCGTGAAGAGGATGCCGAAGGACAGAAGGCCGCCGCGCTGCTCCTCGGTGATCTCGGCGATGGTGCCCTCGAGCATCTGCGCCGACTCCTCGGGCAGCGCCTCGGTGAGCAGGTCCATCAGGGCCTCGTCGATGTCCTCGATCGGCAGGTAGGGAATGATGGTGAAGATCACGATGAAGGCGGGGAAGATCGACAGCGTCAGGTAGTAGGCGAGCGCCGCCGCGCCGTTCCACACGTTGTCCTCGTTGATCTCGCCGTAGAGGTCAATCCAGAACTGCTTGCTGAAGATGGGGCCGAACATCCGCGAATCCTCTTCGGGGCGCGGCTGACAGGATGCCGCGCGTCGCGGCTCCAACCGTTCAGGAAGCGACGGGTTCCCCGTCAGCGCGGCCAGTTGTCGGGCCCCATTCCCTTGAAGTGGTCGGCAAGGAAGTCGATGAAGACGCGCAGCTTCGGCTGCGTGAACCGCCCGGGCGGGTAGACCGCGTGGATGCCGAGCGTCTCCAGAGGGTAGTCGGGCAGCACCTCCACGAGCCGCCCGGACCGCACGGCGTCGCCGATGATGAAGGCGGGCTGGAGCGCGATGCCGAGGCCGGCCTCGGCCGAGCGGCGCAGGGCCTCGCCGTTGTTGGCGGTCAGTCGCCCGCCGACCCGGATCTGGCGCTCCTGGCCCTTGGTGGTGCGCAGGCGCCAGACGTTGCCGGTCGAGAGGTTGGAGTAGTGCAGCAGCCGGTGCTGGGGGAGGGCGTCGAGCGATGCGGGCATGCCGTTCGCCGCGATGTAGGCCGGGGACGCGACGAGCAGCATCCGCGACTCGGCGAGCTTGCGCACCCGGAGCGAGCTGTCCGAGAGCGCGCCGATGCGGATGGCGAGGTCGAAGCCCTCGGCGACGATCTCCACGAACCGGTCGTCGAGGACGAGGTGGATCTCGACCTCCGGATAGGCCTCGAGGAAGGCCGCGACCGCTCCGGACAGATGCGTGATGCCGAAGCTCACCGGCGCCGAGACCCTGAGCGCGCCGCGCGGCGCGGACTGCATGGCGGTCACCATGTCGTCGGCCTCGGCGGCGTCCTTCAGCACGGTCTTGGCCCGGTCGTAATAGGCAAGCCCGATCTCGGTCGGCGAGACGCGGCGGGTCGTTCGGTTCAGGAGGCGGACGGCCAGCCGGGATTCGAGGGCCGCGATGTGCTTCGAGACCGCGGATTTCGAGATTCCGAGCTTCTTCGCCGCTTCGGTGAAGCCGCCCTGGTCGATGACCTGGACGAAGGCATCCATTTCGGAGAGGCGGTCCATCGGCGGCGGCTTACTGTTTCCGGAAGCGGAACACTACCGCGGTGGGAGCGGAACCGTCAACAGTTCCGGGGGGCCGATGCAGGGCAATCGCTTGAAGTGACAGAAGGTGGATTTCCGGAGGGAGTTTCGTGTGAATCTATGGGGGCCTCGGCAACGCGAGGTGCTCCATGGCCAGCCCGTCCCTTCTTGACCACTTCTC
>SKOX01000469.1 GCA_007119835.1 Paracoccaceae bacterium | reverse complement strand
GGCCTCGACTACGAGCAGGTCTTCGGCGCCGTGGCGGCGCAGAACGTGGTGCGGCCCTCGGGCACGATCCATACCGGGCTCGAGAACGTCTCGCTGCGGGTGACGGGCTCGTTCGAGACTGAGGCCGACGTCCTCGACGTCTCGCTCAGCGCGGGCGGGCGGATGATCCGCCTCGGCGACATCGCCGACGTGCGACGGGGCTTCCAGGACCCACCGGCGCCGCTCTTCCACCTGAACGGGCAACGGGCGATCGGGCTTGCGATCTCGATGCGCGAGGGCGGCGACGTGCTCGAGCTGGGCCGGGACGTGCGCGCGGCGATGGCGCGGATCACCGCCGAACTGCCGATCGGCATCGAACCCTTCCTGGTCAACGACCAGCCCGCGGTTGTCGACCGCTCGATCGGCGACTTCACCACCTCGCTATACCAGGCGGTCGCGATCATCCTCGCCGTGAGCCTGCTCGCGATCGGGCTGCGGGCAGGTGCGATGGTCGCGGTGGCGATCCCGGTGACGCTCGCCACCGTCTTTCTCTTCATGTCGCTGCTCGGCATCGACCTGCAGCGGGTCTCGCTCGGCGCGCTGATCATCGCGCTGGCGCTGCTCGTCGACGACGCGATGACGACGACCGACTCGATGCTCAGGCGCCTCGCCGCGGGCGACACGCTCGACCAGGCCGCGAGCTTCACCTACCGCACTCTGGCCGCGCCGATGCTCACGGGAACGCTGATCACCATCGCGGGCTTCGTGCCGATCGGCTTCGCGGCGGGGCAGGGCGGCGAGTATCTCAGCTCGCTCTTCCAGGTGGTCGCGCTGGCGCTCCTGACCTCCTGGCTCGTCGCGGTCCTCTTCACGCCGATCGTCGGCGGCGTCATCCTGAAGCCCCCGCCGCCGGGGAGCGGGGATGCGCCGCCCGGCCGCATCCTGCGCACCTATGCCGGCCTCGTCGGCGTCGCGATCCGCAGGCCGCTGATCACGGTCGCGACTGCGGCCGCCCTCTTCGTCGTCGCCGTCTTCGGGCTGCAGCGGGTCGACCCGCAATTCTTCCCCGCCTCCGACCGCTACGAGCTGATCGTCGACCTGCAGCTGCCGCGGTCGAGCTCGATTTTCGCCAGCGAGCGGGCGGTGCAGCGGATCGAGGGGTGGCTCTCCGAGAGCGAGGACGTCGATTTCTGGAGCGCCTATATCGGTCAGAACGTGATCCGGTTCTACCTGCCGCTCGCCATCGAGCCGCCGGCGCCGCACCAGTCGCAGATCGTGGTGATGGCGACCGACCTCGCGGCCCGGATCCGGCTCGAGACCGAGCTCGAGGACTTCCTCGTCGAGAGCTTCCCCGAGGCCGTCGCCCGCGTCAGCCCGTTGGAGATGGGCCCGCCGGTCGGCTGGCCGGTCCAGTACCGGCTGAGCGGCCCCGACATCGACGTGCTGCGCCGGGAGGCGCTGGAGCTTGCCGAGGTGGTCGCCGCGCATCCGGGCACGAAGCGGGTGCATTTCGACTGGATCGAGCCCGCGCGCCAGCTCGCCGTCCAGGTCGATCAGGATCAGGCGCGGCGCATCGGGCTCACCTCGCAGTCGCTGTCGAACGTGCTGCAGACGGCGGTGTCCGGGGCGCCGATCACCCAGCTCCGCGACGACATCTACCTGATCAACGTCGTTGCACGCGCCCATGACGAGGACCGGGTCACCCTCGACACCCTCGCGACGCTGCAGGTGCCGGTGCCCGGTGGGCGCACGGTCGCGCTCTCCACCTTCGCCACCTTCGGGTACGAGCAGGAGCAGCCCCTCGTCCGCCGGCGCGACCGGATGCCGACGCTGACGGTCCTCGCCGACGTCCACGGCGGCACCATGCCCGAGACAGTGGTGGCCGACATCACTGGGAACATCGCCGGCCTCGACGCCGCCCTGCCCGAGGGCTACCGGATCGAGCTCGGCGGCACCGCGGAGACGAGCGAGACCAGCCGCGAGAACGTCTTCGTGGTGGTGCCGCTCATGATCTTCCTGATGCTGACGCTGCTGATGGTCCAGCTGCAGAACTTCGCGAAGATGGGGATGGTGATCGTTCTGCTTCCCCTCGGTCTGATCGGGGTGGTGCTGTCGCTGCTGACCTTCGGCCGCCCGCTCGGCTTCGTCGCCATCCTCGGGATCCTGGCGCTGATCGGCATGATCGCGAAGAACGCCGTCATCCTGCTCGTGCAGATCGCCGAGGAGGAGGCCCGCGGCCTGGCCGTGCGCGAGGCGGTCGTCACCGCCGCGACGGGGCGATTGCGGCCGATCATGCTGACGGCGCTCTCCACGATCCTCGGCCTCCTGCCGATCGCGCCGACGCTGTTCTGGGGCCCCATGGCCATCGCGATCATGGGCGGCCTCCTGGTCGCCACCCTGCTGACGCTCGTCCTGCTGCCGGCGCTCTACGTCCTCGTATATGGCGGCCGTGACCGCCCTGCGGCCGAGGAGGAGGCGGCCGACGCCGCGTGAGCGGCATGGGGAGCGCGGCAATCTGCGACTACAAGCGGCTCTTCGCCGCCTATGTCCTGGGGCTTCTCGGCACCGGGATCGCCGTGGTGGCGCTCTCGCTGCTCGCCTACGACATCGCCGGGGCGGGCGCCCCGGCGATCATCGCCACCGCGCTGTCGATCAAGTCGGTGGCCTACATCCTCGGCGCGCCGGTCGGCGCGGTCCTGAGCGGGCACGTGCCGCGGCGCCCGCTCCTGATCGGGCTCGACCTCGTCCGAGTGGCCGCGATCCTGACGCTGCCGCTCGCCCAGTCGCTCTGGCAGATCTATCTTGCGGTCCTCGTCTTCACCGTCGCCTCCGCGCTCTTCACGGCCACCTACCAGGCGGTCGTGCCGACGCTGATTTCCGACGAGCGGAGCTACAGCCTCGCCGTATCGAAGTCGCGGGTCGTGGGCGAGCTCGAGGGCACGGCGAGCCCGATGATCGCGGCGGCCCTCCTCGTGGTCCTGAGCGTGCGCGGGCTCTTCCTCGCGGCGATGTTCGCCTTCATCTGCTCCGCGGTCCTGATCGCGCGGACCCGGCTGCCGGCCAGCGAGCGCCCGCGCGGCGAGCCGGTCTGGGCGCGCCTCGGCCGGGGTGCGAGGCTGCTTCTCGGCGTCCCGCAGCTTCGCTTCCTCATCCCGGTCAACCTCGCGGTCGCGACCGGCATCGCGATGGTGATGGTCAACACTGTCGTCCTCGTCCAGGCCGACTACGGCTCCGGGCCGCGGACGACCGCGATCCTGCTCGGCGTCATGGGCTTTGGCTCGGTGAGCGGCGCCCTCGCCATGCCGGCGACGGTCGCGCGGTTTGGGCTGCGCCGGACGATGCTCAGCGCCTGCGGCCTCGTCATCGCCGCACTGGCCCTCGGACCCTTCGCAGGCGGCCCGCTGGGGCTCTCGGGGCTCTGGTTCGGGATCGGGCTGGGCGCGGGCCTCGCGATGACGCCGGCGCTCATGGTGATCCGGCGCTACACGCCTCCCGCCGATCAGGCCCAGGTCTACGCGGCGCATTTCGCGCTGACCAACGCGAGCCTGCTGCTCGGCTACGCGGCGACCGGCGCGATCTCCGGCATCCTGGAGCCGGACGCAGCCTTCGCCTCGCTCGCCGCGCTCGCGTTCGCCGCCAGCCTCGCCGCCGCGCGGGTCTGGCGCGGCGAGGTCGCACCCCGGGTGCAGCAAACAAAGTGACTCGCGACGCGCGGACCGCCCGGCGCCGCCCTGTCTTTCAGCACGCCCGAGGCGCCGGTGGGCGCTTTCCACTCGGATGCCTGCGATTGTGTCAAATCGATCAATCTTGCGGACAGGGACGTGGTAGCGGATCGCGAAGAGATAGTAGAAGATGAAGATAGCAGTCGCCGCGGAGGCCCGCGCCTGCCGCGACACGGCCCTTGGCGCAAGCGAGGCTTGCAATGCTCCTGGCAAACGAATGGCCGCTTCGGATCGGCTGGCTCGACCGCCAGCCGGCGGCGCTGCGGCAGGCGATCCTCGACCACGCCTATTGCCGCAGGCTGCCGGGCGGCGCGACCCTGCACCTCGCCGGGGACCCGCCGGCAGGCATCTACGGCGTGATCGAGGGCGCGCTCGCCCTGTCCTTCCCCGACCCGCGGTCGGAGATGCATCTCGCCGATATCCTGCTTCCCGGGGACTGGGCGGGCGGCTACAGCCTGCTCGACCAGAAGCCGCAGCGGTTCAACGTGGAGGCGCTGGCCGACACAACGCTCCGCGTGCTCTGCCCCATCTCGATGCGCCGGATCGAGGGGCGACTGCCCGGCAGCACGGGGTCCTTCCTGGGCCTCGCCGCCGATGCGCTGCGCGGCGCGGAGCAGGCGCTGGTCGACTTCTTCATTCCCTGCCCCCGCCGCCGGATCGCGGCGACGCTCGTGCGCTGCGCCTGCGGCAGGGCAGTCACGCTGCCGCTCTCGCAGGGGCAGCTCGCCGCGCTCGCGAAAGTCTCGCGCAAGCGGGTCAACGGCACGCTGCAGAGCTTCCGCCGCGCCGGCTGGATCGAGCTCGGTTATGCCTCGGTGACGGTTCTCGACGTCGTCGAGCTTGCCGCCTTCGTCGACCTCGGCAATGCGCGGTGACGTCTTCGCGCGGAACGGCTGGCTGTCGGCGCAGCCGGCAGCGTTCCGCTGCAGCGTGCTTGCCGCCTGCGAGCCGCGCGTGGTCTGCGCCGGTGCCGCGATCTACCACCAGGGTGATCCGCCGGGCGGGATCTACGGGATCGAGTACGGCCTGGTCGCGCTCTCGATCCGGGGGCCGTGCGCGGAGACCAGCCTGGCGCAGCTCATGCGGCCGGGCGCCTGGTTCGGCGGCTCCTGCTTCCTGACCCGCGAGCCGAGCCGCCTCGCCGCCCGCGCCTGGACCGACTGCCGCCTGCTCCACCTGCCGCTCGAGGCCATGGACCGGCTGGCAGAGGAGGATGCCGAGAACCTGCGCCGCTTCGGCAGGCTGGCGATGGAGGGGCTCGACATGGCGCACCGGGCGCTGGGCGACCTCATGCTGCCGAGCCCGGCGCAGCGGGTGGCGGCGGCCCTGACCCGCGCTGTGGAAGGCGCCGGCCGGACGACGCTGGACCTGTCCCAGCAGGATCTCGGCGCCATGGCCAAGGCGTCACGGAAGCTGGTCAACCAGAGCCTGTCGCGCTTCGCCCGTCGGGCCTGGGTGCGCGTGGGCTACCGGCAGATCGAGGTCATCGACGTGGAAGCCCTCCGCCGCTTCGTCGCGGATCCGGAGACGGTGTGCATCCCGCGGCTGCCTGCGTGATCCGGGATCGCATGGGGGCGCCAAGCAAGGCACCTCGCAAGATCAATGACTTGATCCGGATTGCACCGTGCAACATCTTCCCGGGTCCCTTCCGGTGGCGGGATAAGCCGCGCGAACTGTTCCCTGCGGGACAATCCGTGCGGCCCCGATCTGCCACGAAGGGCGCAGTGGGTGTCGGGGGCGTCCGGATCCGCGTGGCAACGCCTCACCCCGAGAGGCGGCCCAGCCTCCTGCCGATACGCCATCGGGTGCCGTTCGCGGGGACGGCTCACCGGCTTCGCTCGAAAGGAACAGCTCGTGACCAGCAAAGACTCGCTCGACGCCGCCGCCGAAGCCATGGGCGAGGCGATGCGCCAATCCGTACGCCGCAACGCCATGCTCTTCGTGCTTCAGGGCATCCTGCTGGTCGCCGCCGGCATCCTCGCCCTGATC
>SKOX01000238.1 GCA_007119835.1 Paracoccaceae bacterium | reverse complement strand
CGCCTGGGCCAGGCGCCGGTCCGGCTGAAGCCAGCCCGCTACGTCGGCAACGCCGCCGCCTGGGCGGCGCCCCGGACGGCGCGGCCGAAGGCGGAGAAGGTCCTCGTCGGGATCGACGTCTTCGTCCACCACTCGGGCCCGGTGGAGGCGCTGGCCGAAGCCGCCTCTCTGCCGCGTGAGGGCATCCTCGACCTCGTCATGATCACCAACCGCGGCGTCAAGGTCTGGCCCCACGGGCTGCCGGAGACCTTCTGCACCGACCACTGGCGCTGCCGCTTCATGGCGCGGCTGGACAAGCAGCCGAACAAGGCGACGCTGGTCGAGTTGCTGCGGCTCCTCGCCGGGCGCGGCATCGATTTCGTCAAGACCGAGCACCTCTACACCTTCGACGGCGAACCCGGCTTCTCGCTCGGTCAGGGCCAGTGACCCCGCGACGGGAGGCCGCGCGACGCGGCCTTCCCCCGCACAGCCTCCACCGTAACGACAAAGGGAGAAAGAAGATGAAGAAGATCGCGACCACCCTCGGCGCGGCGGCCCTCGCCGGTGTCCTCGCTGCCGGTTCGCCGGCCCTCGCCTACGGCGCGATGGACGAGGAGATGCATGCCGAACTCGTCGCGCTCGGCCTCGAGGAGGAGACGATCGCTCTGTTCGGCGAGGATCACGCCGAGGAGATCGAGACGATCCTCGCCGAGGAGGATAACGAGGAGGCGAAGCGCGCCCGCATCCTCGCGCTCCTGCCCGAGCACGAGGAGGAGTCCGCGGCCGACTGACGCCGTTCCGGTTGCGCTGTCCCCGACGGCGCAACCGGCCCGCAGCGCACGTTCGCGCGCTGGCCGCTCGTCACCAGAAGGGAGCGGCGTGAACCGGTCGGTACCGCCGGCGACGAACAGCCCCAAGTTGCTCGACCGCACATTTTCATTGGCAGGTCTTCACGGCAAGCTTATGCGCCAGTGGACGGCTTCAAGCGGCACGCTGACCGCCAGAAAAGGCGCACCCGAGCACCGAAGCTGGCGTTCGGTTGCCGGATTGCGCCGTGCGGCTCAGACCTCGCTCCAGCTGAGGCAGCCGAGGGCTACCGGCCCGTTCGACACCAGGATCGCCCCGTGACGGTACAGCGCGCCCGGGCGGGCGCCCGGATCGAGGGCGATCAGCCAGACGCCGCCCTTGGCGTCGGACCAGACCGGGCGACCACCAGCCGCCTCTGCCGCGGCGACGATGGCCGGGAAATCCATGCCGGGCCTGAACACGGCCAGCGTGCGGTCATCGGGCAATCCGGCAGGCGGCAGGAGAGCAATCGGGCCGGTGATCAGCGCCGCGAGCGCGAGCGACACGGCGGCCGGCCGACCGCCACGGGGCATGTTGCCGTCCTCTGGCTGCTGGCGGAGCAGCCAGTAGCCGAGGGCGGCCGGAACCAGCCCGAACGGCACGAGCCACAGAATGTCCCACAGGAGCAGATTGTCGGCATCCATCCGGATGCGATGCAGGCGCAGGACCCAGTGGAACAGGACCGCGTCGGCGATGTGCCAGACCCCGAAACCGACGAGCCCGGTGGCGATCACCCGGCGCCGCGCCCCTGCGACGGGCAGCGCGCCACGCGCCGTCCAGAGCAGCCACAACCCGAGCGCGGTGAAGGCATAGGTCGCAACGTGGAAGAGGCCGTCAGCCAGCACCTGGAACCGCAGATCGGCGACCGTCTCCTCCGGAAGGACGTTGCTTAGAAGGTGGTGCCACTGCAGAATCTGGTGCAGGACGATACCGTCGAAGAACCCGCCGAGCCCGAAGCCGAGCCAGAAGGCAGCCCAGCCGAGGCGGCGGAAGTCGGGCGGCGCGGTCTCGGGTGGAGCGGCTGCAGCGGTCATTCCTGACCCTCATGATCGTATGACGCCTTGGCGCCTGCCGGCTGCACAGCGTCCCGTTCCCGGACCACCTTCATGCTCATGGCGGTGCGCCGCGTGAGAAGGCCTTGACCGCAGCTTCGCGGCGTGCCGGGTCGAGCGCTGCGAGATCGCCGCGCAGGATCCGCAGCGCGGTGCGCTCCCGGTCGATTTCGTGCATGGTGCGAAAGCCGAGCCGGCGCAGGACCGGCAGCGGCGGGCACCAGCCCTGCACCGCATGCTGGAAAAGAAACGCGGCAACGCCGGCCGACAGCGCAGCCCAGCGGCGATCCACCGACGCGCCGAGTGCCAGCCCGACCAGAACGAGGGCGGAGGCGTTCGCTTCGAGGACGCGCTCGACATCCCACTCTGCTGCGAGTTCCCGCAGGCGTCCGGGAATGTCTTCGGGATGCGCGGCGTGGTGCTCGATGCTGCGGTCGATCTCCCACGCGATCCGCCGATTGACATGCTCGTCGGTGTGCAGGGGAACACGCTGAAGCGATGATGGGAACATGGGGCAGAACCTCCTGACGGCCTCGGCTCCAACGGTGGGCGTTCGTCCCGGTTCCTCATGCTCCGGGTTCAACCTGCATCGCTTCAGGTCGAGATGATAAGGGTGCCGCAGAGCGGAGCCCGCCGCACGAACGGTCGGCAGGACTTGCAAGCGCGGTGCTTCGGGTCGAACTCAGGCTGATCGTTGTCGGCGGATCTGCGGGCGGGGTCGGTGCGTTGACGTCGCCCGTGCGCGACCTGCCCGGTGATCTTGGTTTCGCTGCCTTGGTCGTGCTGCATGTCGGTGCCGAGAGCATCCTGCCGGACTGCTCGATGGGCCGGCCGCTGCCGGCGCGGCATGCCGAGAGAGGCCGGTCCACAGAGCCCGGCAGGGTCTACAAGGCGCCGCCGGGAACCACCTTAGCCATCGGCGACGCGGAAGGTGCCCTGCAGTTGTATTGTATGCCCTGCAAGAGCGGCGCGCGCGTCTGCAGCCAGAGTGCGGGCGGCTCGGCCGAAGGTCCGCGTCAGCCTGCGCCCGATGCTGGAGCGCTACCGACGACCCTCCTCCCAAGGCCGCGGCGATTATGGAACGGACTGACAGCGCCGTAGAAGGCTGGAAACAAGGTCCCTTCCAGAGCGCGGCGGGCGGCGGCGGAATAAGCCACTTGGAGGTCGAGGGGGTTCTGCGGTAGCCTCCGTCCGAGGCCGCCGGTGGCCGTTGCTCGAGGGTGCGGAGGATGCGCGGAACTGTCTTGCTTGGGATCGCCGTGCTGGTTTGGCCGGCCTCGGTTGCCGCACAGGGCGATCCGGATCGGGGCGCGGCGCTTGCCGCGGCCGAGTGCGCCCAGTGCCACGACATCTCGGCCGAAGGCGAGCCGAAGACGTATCCGCCCAGCTTCGCTTCGATCGCCTGGTACCGCGAGGCCGAGCAGATCCGGGCGCGCATACTCTATCCGCAACTCCACGGGGCGATGCCCTTGACCCGGGTGATCGGGCTCGACGACATCGACGATCTCGTCGCCTACATTGTCTCTCTGGAGAACGAGGACTGAGCGGGGCCGCAGCGGCTCGCACTGCCGCAGGGCGATTTCGGGCGGAGGGAAAGGAATGCCAAAGAGGTGGCTTCTGTTTGCGGCGCTGGTCTTGCCGGGTACGCTGTCGGCCCAAGGGAGTGCGGAGCGCGGCCAGGAGCTTGCGGCCAATCTCTGCGCCCAGTGCCACGACATCTCGCCGGCCTGCGAATTCAAAACCTACCCGCCCAGCTTCGCTTCCATCGCAGTCTTCCGCGACGTCGAGCAGATCTTCAGCCGCATCATGTTCCCGCAACTGCACAGCGCCATGCCGCAGGCCGGGTGGTTCATGCCACGCGAGGACGTCGAGGACCTTGTCGCCTTCATCGTCTCGCTCGAGCCCACGGGCGACTGATGCCGAATCCTGTGCTGAGGCTCTAGGCGCCGCCTCTCCTGACCCCTTTTGTGGTCATGCCCTCGCGTGCAACCACTTCAGCGCTGGGGGCCGGGGAAAACGATCCGTCCGGTGTTCCAAAACATCTTTCGGATCTCCCGCGCCAATGCGGTGGCGGTGACGAAGCACGACCCCAATGACGCGGCGACCCTGCGTCTGGATGATCCCGGACGCCTGCCCGCCGGCGCGGAGGTTGTGCGCTGTGGCGGTGGCCGACTGGTATCGCCGAATCGGCGCGGCTGGTGGGATCGGATGTCGCGCGCTCGATGCTGACCTAGAGCGATGTCGGGGCGCCGCCGCCAGGCCCGAAGCTCGCGATGCGCGAGGAGCGGGAAGAAATGCTGGCTTTCGAGGCTTCGTGAGGACGCCGTCTCGGATTCCCGCCGGTTGCGCGCGTGGCATTCCGGCGGTAGCTTACAATCAAAAGATCGAATGGATCGGCAACAGGAGGAATCGCCATGGTGAAGCGTATCGAACGCGGGCTTTGCGAAATCTACCACGAGGATCCGGACCGGGCGGACGCCTTGGTCTTCGGGCGCATCGCCGATGCCAATCGGCGCGGCTTTCTGAGGGGGGCGGGGCTCGGCGCAATGGCGGCGGCGATCGGCGTCACCGCAATCCCGTACGCCCGCAACATGCCGGGCGGCCTCATTCCGGCTGCGCTCGCCGAGACGGTCGAGGATTTCGAGATCGAGGGTAAGCACGAGGGGCTGATCGTGCACAACGACCGGCCGCTCAACATGGAGACGCCGGCGCACCTGCTCGACGACGACGTCACGCCAGCCGACAGGTTCTTCGTGCGAAACAACGGAACGCTGCCCGACCCGATCAACGCGGACGAGTGGCGCCTGACCGTCGACGGAGAGGTCAATGACGAGATCGAGCTCAGCCTCGACGAACTCAAGAACGACTTCGAGGCGGTCACGCTCAAGCTCCAGCTCGAGTGCGGCGGCAACGGTCGCGCCGGTTTCAACCCGCCGCCGTCGGGCAACCAGTGGACGATCGGCGCCATCGGCAACGCCGAGTGGACTGGGGTCCGCGTCGCGGACATCCTGCGCCGGGCGGGCCTGAAACCGACGGCGACCTATACCGGGCACTACGGCTACGACGAGCATCTGTCGATGGATCCCGAGCGGCAGGCGCTGTCGCGCGGCGGCCCGATCGCCAAGATGATGGATCCCCACACCATCGTCGCCTACGCGATGAACGGCGAGGACATCCCGATCCATCACGGCTATCCGGTTCGGATCGTAGCGCCCGGCTGGGCGGGCTCGGTCAGCCAGAAGTGGCTGACGCGGATCTGGGTGCGGGACCGCGAGCACGACGGGCAGGGAATGACGGGCCTCTCGTACCGGGTGCCGCGCTATCCGGTGGCGCCGGATACGGAGGTGCCTCACGAGGATATGGAGGTCATGGGCTCGATGATCGTGAAGTCGGTCATCAGCTATCCGGAGGCCGGCACCGAGGTCGATGCCGGGCGCCCGTTCGAGGTGCGCGGACAGGCGTGGGCTGGCGACCAGCACGTGACGGACGTCGAGGTGTCGACCGACTTCGGCTCGACATGGCGGCGGGCGGAGCTGTCGGACCCGCCGAACCGCTTCTCATGGCAGCGCTGGCGGGCCGACGTGACGCTGCCTTCTGTCGGCTACTACGAGATCTGGGCGAGAGCGACCGACAATCTCGGCCAGGCGCAGCCGATGGTGGTTCCGGGCTGGAATCCGCGGGGCTACCTCAACAACGCCTGCCACCGCATCCACGTGACGGCAGCCTGATGCGGGCGCGGCTCATCGGGGGCGCGGCACTCGCCGCGCTCCTCACGGCGCCGGCGGCTGCCGAGGATTTCGGCGGGCTACCCGAAGGCGAGGGGCAGGAGGAGGTGTTCTACAACTGCTCCTACTGCCACTCGCTCCGCACGGTCACCGCGCAGCATCTGTCCCGGTCCAGATGGGGGCGGATCCTCGACGAGATGGTCCAGGTCCAGGGGATGCCGGAGCTCGAGGAGGACACACGCGCCGCCATTCACGACTACCTTGTCGAGCACTTCGGCTTTGAGGGCGAAGACTGATCCTGCCGCATCAGACGAGCGCGCTGCTGGCTGCGTTCCTTTCGCGAGCAAGAAGAAGCGCCAGTGGCGCAGCCTCACCAAGATCCTGCGCTGGACAACCGGGACGGCAACCCTGTCGCGCAATTTTTCGTGCCGCGCCGGTTGCGGCGGCAAGCATTCATCGTCCGCGACGGGTTTGCCTGCAGTAGATTATAAGACAGCTCACGATGTCAGCGGCTTGCTGATACATCCCATACATGACGCGGTTGCTGCTCCCCTCGAGAGCGGGAAGTCTCTCTGGTGGAAGACCGAAGAAGGAGAGCAGGGATGGGAGTGTATGCCGGCCTGGACGTGAGCCTCAATCGGACGGAGATCTGCGCCGTCGACGGTGGGGGAAGGATGCTCTGGCGCGGGATGGCCGACACGCATCCCGAGATGATCGCGGCGGCACTCGACCGCTGGCGCGGGCGGATCGTTCGCGTCGGCCTCGAGACGGGATCGACGACGCCGTGGCTCGCGCGCGGGCTGCGATCGCTCGGCCTGCCGGTGGTGGTCATGGATGCGCGCCGGGCGGCGGATGCGGCTCGAAGGCGCGGCCGGTGAAGACGGACCGGGCCGATGCGCGGGCGCTCGCGGAGATGCTGCAGACGGGCTGGTACACGGAGGTCTTCGTGAAGTCGGAGGAGAGCCACCGGATCAAGGCGCTGCTCCTATCGCGGGACCAGCTGGTGAAGTTGAAGCGGCAGATCTACGGCCAGATCCGGGGCGTGCTTCGGCCCTTCGGCATCCGGCTTCCGCCCCGCGCCGGCACGACGCGGTACGATGCGGCGGCCCGGGCGGCGGTGCGCGAGGACGGCATCCTCTATGCCTGCATCCGTTCCCTCCTCGAGGCGCTGGGGGCGGTGGAGGCGCAGATCGCCGCTCTGGACAAGCGGGTCCGGGCGCTCGCGCAGCGCTCGAAGGCATGCTGGCACCTGACCTCGGTGCCCGGCGTCGGCCCGATCACCGCGCTTGCCTTCGCTGCTGCGGTGGAGGATCCGGGTCGGTTCCGACGATCGCGCGACGTCGGGGCCTATCTCGGGCTGACACCCCGCCGCTACCAGTCCGGCGAGCGCGACGTGACGGGCGGGATCAGCCGACAGGTCGACGCCATGGCGCGGCACTACCTCTACGAGGCGGCGAACTGCCTGCTCTCCACTTGGAGCGGGCGTTCGGCGCTGAAGAGCTGGGGGCTGGGCCTCGCCAGGCGCCTCGGCGCGAAGAAGGCGCGGGTCGCGGTGGCGCGCAAGCTCGCCTGCCTGCTGCTGCGCTTGTGGGAGGCGGACGATCATTACCGGGAGGATGCCATGAAGATGGCCTGAACGCCCCGCCTTTGGCCGTGCCGCCGGCACAAGCCGCGGCGCAGGGTCGAACCGGCGGGATGAGTGCGAGACAGTCGGTTTCAGTCCACTGCGCTTGATACAGAGCACCACCCTCAGGTTCGGATGCGGAAAGACCGGGATGCTGGCGCAGCTGAGACTGCCGACGCCGAAGAGAACCATGACCCGATCATCCACCCGCGTCGCTGCCCTTTCCGCACTCGGAGATTTCACGCCGCCACGCTGGCACATTGCGACGCCGCCTGGGGAGCGCGGCAACCACCCCATCTATATCGGAAGGTTCGTCTCGCCTGCCGGGACGGCATGAGCGAGTGGGCGGCGGCGCGTCATTTCGGGATCGCGCGCGAGACCGTGAAGAAGATGCTGAGCTTTTCGGTGCCGCCCGGACATCGGCGGCGCGCCGAGATCAAGCGGCCGAAGCTGGACGGGTTCACCGAGATCATCGACCGGTGGTTGCTGGAGGATCTCGCGCAGAAACGCAAACAGCGCCACACCGCGAAGCGGGTGTTCGAGCGGCTGCGCGGGTTCAGCGGCAACTACACCATCGTGAAGGACTACATCCGCGAGCATCGCCGGCGCAGCCGGGAGATGTTCGTGCCGCTGCACCACCCGCCCGGCCACGCCCAGGCTGACTTCGGCGAGGCGGCCGTGGTAATCGGCGGCGTCGAGCAGACGGCGCATTTCTTCGCCTTCGACCTGCCGCAGAGCGACGCGTGCTTCGTCCGGGCCAACGCTGCCTTGACCGCTGGCTGGGAACTCGCCCAGTTCCACTGCAGCAGGTCGGGGAGTCTGGATCTTGGGGTTATCGGCGATGCGGCCGAGGGCGTCGGCGAGCCAGGCCTGCGGGTCGATGTCGTTGAGCTTGGCGGTGACGATGAGTGAGTACATGAAGGCGGCTCTGTCGCCGCGTCGGCGTGCAGCGTGCCGGACCAGTGCTCGAGGTGCCGTTCGGGATGCTCGCCCTGCGGTCGCGGGAGAAGCGGAACAGCGCGGCAGGCGGCGCACCGCCGGCAAAGGGGCGGTCGTCGCGGACTTAGACCCAGAGCCGGCCGGATGCGGTCGTGCCTCTGGCCAGCACCGGCACTGTGGTGTTGTCGCCATGCAGCCGCTCCGCCGCCATGACATGGGCTTCGATCAATGCATGCAGTTTCGCCAGCGCCGCGGCGCAGGCGCCGACCTGGTCGGCGAGCGTCGACAGGCTGAGATCGACACCCTCTCAGGCGTAGCGCTCGGCCTCCCGGTTCAGCGGCTGGTGCTGGCCGACTTTTCGACAAGGTCAACGGCCACTGGTTCGTGCCTGAGCGAGCGAGTCGCTGCTTCGCTATTCTCTCGCCATCCTCCAGGCTTGCCTCGCGGCATCGCCCGATCTGAAAGCGGCTCGGATGGGTGATGCGGCTTTCCGGACCATCCTCGCTGTCCCGTTGATCTGGGGCCGCGTTCACTCCGAGGTAATCGCGGTTTCGAGCTGCCGAAGCCGGCTGCGGTAGGGATAGATGTCAAGGTCGAGCCGTGGCGGACGCCGCTCGATGCGACAGAGCACGAGGTGCTTGACCGCGTCATAGCCGATCGCGCCGAGGTCGAGGGCCTGGCGCACGGCGCCATGGACATGGCTCATCTCGAAGGTTTCGAGGAGCCGCAAAACCTGGACGTATTCCCGCTTGCCCGGCTTGCCCATCCGGGCTTCGAGCAACCGGCGCAGCGTGGCGAACTCTTCGGGCAGATCCCAGCCCTGAAGCGGCGCCGCCTGGTCCAGCGCCCCGACCTTCCGCTCCAGGAGCGGCAGGAAGTGCAGAGGGTCGAAGATCATGCCGGCCTTCTCGTAGGACCGCCGATGCCGCGCGATCACCTCGGTCCCGGCGCCGATCACGACCTCGCCGACATAGCCGCGCACCTGCACCTCGTGATGGGCACAGGCGACCGGCACCGAGTAGTCGTTGCCGCGGTAGCGCACCATCGAGATCGACGTGGCGCGGGTGCTGACCTTCTCGCAGGCGTCGTAGGGTGTGGGCGGCAGCACCAATGCCGCAGCGCAGCATCCGGATAGCCGACACTCGTGATGGCCCCCCGTGCGGTCGGTGTCGAGAGCGGGATGGGCTTGAGCTGATGGCGCTCGTTCAGCCGAGCGCGCGCGCCATCATGCCGCGCAGGAACGCCTCGCGCTCCTCTTCAGCCATGGACTGAAGGGGCTTCAGCCGCCCTGAGATGGATAGCTCTGCGAGGCCGTGCGCCATGCTCCAGGCTGCCACGACGTCCGCCATGGAAGCGGGATCGCTGAAGGGGGAGCGGCCCCGCAGCCGCGCCACGTCCTCCACGAGGTGCCGGAATGCGGCCTCGCCGGCCTCGGCAAGCTCCGGCGTCTCCTCTTTCGGGCGCTCCGACGCGAACATCAGGCGGAAGAGGGCAGGGCGAGACCGCGCGAAGTCGATATAGCCGAGCCCGGAGGCCACGAGCAGATCGATCGGCGCGCCGCCCGCGTCCGCCTGCCGGGCCCGCATCGACACGAGGAAGCGGCGGAAGCCCTCGGCTGCCAGCGCGCTCAGGAGCCCGGCCGCATCGCCGAAATGATGCGCCGGGGCGGAATGGCTGACGCCGACGCGCTTCGCCACGCGGCGGAGCGAGAATGCCTCGACGCCACTTTCCGCCAGCACCTCCTCGCCCGCCCGCAGCAGGGCCGCGCGCAGGTCGCCGTGGTGATAGGGCTTGCGGTCTTCGGCCATCGCACGAGACGTAGACGCAAATCAGGACAGTGTCAAAATCTGATCTTGACGCAGCAGGCGGATCGGCGCAAGGTGAGTCTTGTCATTGTCCAGATTGGGTGCGAAGGTGGACCCGCACACGCTCTTCCAGATCGCCAACCCGCTCGCCCTCGCCGGGTGGCTGCTGCTCGCCGCGGCTCCGCTCGCGCCGCGGCTGGCGGACCTCGTGTCCGGCCTCGTCATCCCGGTGGCGCTGTCGCTGCTCTATGCCGGCGCGATGCTCGCCTTCGGCGCGGGGGCCGAGGGCGGGTTCGACAGCCTGCAGAACGTGATGCTGCTCTTCACCAGTCCGGGCATCGCGCTCGCCGGCTGGGTCCACTTCCTCGCCTTCGACCTCTTCATTGGCGCCTGGCAGGTCCGCACGGCGCGGCGGGAGGGCATCGTGCACCTCCTAGTCCTGCCATGCCTCGTCCTGACATTCCTGCTCGGCCCGGTGGGGCTCCTGCTGTTCCTGGCCATCCGGCTCGTCCGGAACCGGTCCCTCCCCTTCCGCGGCGAGGCATGACATGACCTATGCGACCTTCCCCCTGCCGGACGCCGCCCGCCGGCCGCTCCTCGCCGAGCCCGTCTTCGGTGCGGCCGGGATCCTGATCGGGCTGTCGCTCGCGGTGACGCTGACGGCGCAGGCGATCGACCCGCGGCCCTTCGCCGGCGACAGCGTCTGGGTGAAGCCGATCAAGTTCCAGGTCGCGCTGTCGCTCTACCTTCTCACGCTCTCGGTCTTCGCGCGCTGGCTGCCCGCCGGCATGACGGCCCGGCCGGCATACCGGATCTTCGCGGCCTTCGTCGTCTTCTCCATCCTGGCCGAACTCGCCTGGATCGGCGGCGCCGCGTTCTTCGGCACGGCCTCGCATTTCAACGTGTCGAGCCCGCTGATGGCCACCCTCTACGGCCTAATGGGCTTCTTTGCCGTGTCGCTGACATCGGCGAGCCTTGTCTACGGCTTCGCCATCTGGCGGAATTCGGCGACCGGCCTCGCACCAGCGCTGCGCCTCTCGATCGCGCTCGGCCTCGTCCTGACCTTCGTGCTCACAGTCCTGGTCGCCGGTACCATGGCTTCGCTGCCCGGCCACCTGGTGGGCACGGCCAAAACGGGTGCCAGCCTGCCGATCTTCGGATGGTCGCGCGAGGTCGGGGATCTGCGGCTGCCGCACTTCTTCGCCAGCCATGCGATGCACGTCCTGCCCGTGCTTGGCTGGGCGGCAGCGCGCTTCCTGCCGCCAGCCATGGCATTGCCCGCAACCTGGCTCGCCGCGATCGCCTTTACGGGATCGGTCCTCCTCGCCTTCGGCCTGGCACTTTCCGGACTGCCGATCGTGTAGCCGCCCGCGTAATGCGGAAGGCGGTCGGATGCCGTGGAATGCGCATCATCTACTGCAGACATGCGCAGTCTCCTTTTTTGAGGCGAGCGGAACCGTCTCCAACCTCTGCCAGGATCCGCTCTTTGGTTGGTCGGGTGGGGTGGGCTCAGCCAGCCGGCTCTTCAGTGCCGGACTTCACCGCCGCGAAAAATTCGGCCCGCGGGTTCGTCTTCGGATAAGGCTCGTCCGGCACCTCGACCCCGAGGAAATCGCACAGCGGTTTCCATCCGTCCGTCGAGCGGAAGACGAGCGCTCGTCCTTGGGCTTCAAGAGCCCGTGCCGCGGCCGCGTTCGCGCGGTAGGCGGCGAGGATCCCCTCGCGGTCCGTCCGTCCGCCCAGAGCCTTCCCGACGATCACCTCGTCGATCATCTCGAACCATGGACGCCGGTTTTCCGGCCACGCGGCCTTGTCGAGGATCAGGGGCAGGATGGTCTGCGAGAAGCTCCCGTACCAGTCCTCGGGATCCCGGTCGGACAGAATGACCTTCGCGCCGGGGGAAGCTGCCAGGACGTCCTGCCAGTAGGCCGAGACCGGAAAGTCGACCGCGTAGCGGAAGCCGGCGAAGATGCCTTCGAAGTTAGGGCGGCCCGCCGCAACCTCGGTCCACAGCCTGACCTGATCGGAGTTGTTGATGACCTCCGACATGTGATGGCAGGGGCCGAAGCCCAGCCGTTCCAGCGCTGCCTTGAGCGAGTAGGTTCCGGTCCGGCCAACCCGGCGCCGATGATTTCGAGTGCCATGACCCCCTGATCTCCTTTATGAATGCGATCTATCGCGATCGCCGTTACGGTCCTTGATGAGTGAGGATGGCTTCAAATGGACGGTTTTGTCGAACGAAACGATTTCATGCGCCATGAATGAAATCGATCTGCACGCGTCGACCTCAATCTCCTCGTGGTCTTCGAGGTGCTGATGGAAACCCGGAGCGTCACCGCCACCGCCGAGAAGATCGGCCGAACCCAGTCGGCTGTGAGCCACTCGCTCTCCCGGCTCCGGGGCCAGCTCGGCGATCCGCTGCTCGTCCGGGTGGGTGGAAAGATGCAGCCGAGCCCCTTTGCCGAGATGGTCATCGAGGATGTGCGCCCGATCCTGCGGAGCATCCGCCGGGTCATCGCACCGCGAAGCCTGTTCGACCCGGCAACGAGCGACCGCGTCTTCCGGATCGCAATGCCGACGCTCACGCGGGTCATCGCCGAGGTTTCGGCCCGCGTCGAGGCAGAGGCGCCCAACGTGAAGATCGAATGGCTCCCGGCGCATCACGACGTCTATGCCGCGTTGAGCGAGGGCCTGATCGATCTCGCGCACCTCGGCGGCGAGCCGCGACTGCCAGATGGGCTCGAAAGTCAGGTGATGGAGCCGTTCACATGGGTGACCTTCGCGCGGAAAGATCATCCGGCCTGCTCGGACTGGGGGACCCGGGCCTGGTGCCGTTATCCGCACGTCATGGTGAACGTCACCCGGTCGATGCGGAGCCCGTTTCCGGTCTCCCCGCAGGGCGACGCCGGGGCGCGACGTGTGAGCGCGATGATCGGGGACTCGGCGGGTGTTGCGTCCCTGCTCGCGAAATCGGACTTCCTCGCCACCTTTCCGGCAATGCTGCTGGCGTGGGACATGGAGGCATTCGGGCTTCGTGCACTGAAGCCGCCGGTCGACCTCGGCCCGGTTCTCGTCCGCTTCTTCTGGAGTTCACGGCTTGCCAGTGACGCCGGCGGTGTCTGGATCCGGTCCATCGTGATCGAAGCCTATCGGCGCCTGCAAGACGAAGCTGAAGCGAAGCTTTCCGGAGATGCCCTGCTTTTGCCTGCGCATTCCACGGCATCCGACCGCTCATTCCAGCAACATCCGACCAGCTGTTCCACGGACATCCGACCGGTCGGCGGTATCGGCCTGAGGCAAGGTCTTCATGGTTGAACCTTGGGCTCTCGGTCAAGGGCGGGATGGGTGCGGAGGGTTGTCCATGGGAGGGGCCTGTGGGCAACCCGGTGTGGGATCGGGGATCATTCTGCGGTCTCCGTCGGGGTGTCACGCTCAACCGGGGCGCCGGCTTGCGCAGGGATGTCCGGCGTCTGGCCGAGCGCGTTGAGGTTCTCGGCCGCCGTCGCACCACCGCCGACGTTCTTGCGGATCGGCTGCGTCGCGTAGGTGAACTCGCCCGACGCCGGGATCAGGGTCACCGCCCGCGTCAGCCCCTCGGCGGTGTCGGGATCGGCGAGCGGGCGGAACACCTCGAACGAGACCTGCGGCAGCCGGTTGCCGTAGCGATCGAGCGGCAGTTCCTCGAAGACGTCGTAGGCCGTGCCGCGGTAGGCGGGCGTCGCGCCCGCGCCCATCTTCGCCGCGATGAACGGATCGGCTCCCTGCGCCTCGTCGCCGGGATACCAGCGCCAGGTGACGCCCTCGAGGTCCATGGGCTTGCCATCGGCCCAGACGCGGCCGATGCCGGTAACCGGGCCTTCGCAGAGCGCGACGGCGAAGGAGGCGTGGTAGAGGTACTCGGTCGTCCGGACGCTCGGGCCGCCGCCCTTGCGGGTCGTCCTGGTCTCCTCGCGGAAGTCGGTCGCCCAGATGATGTTGCCGCCGATGCGCATGCGGCCGTAGAGTCGCGGGATCACGGCGCCCTCGGTCGACGAGGTGATGCGCGCAGAGAGTCGAGCCGCGTTCCCTCGAACCGCTGTCCCGGCGCGAGCGAGGAGACGATCCAGCTGTCGACGACGGCACCGACGCTCGAGCCGATCATGCCGCCGATGGTGGCGGCGGAGACGCCGAGGATCGAGCCGCCGATGCTGCCGCCAGGGGCGGCACCGGCAGCGCCGAGGACGAGCGTGGCCATCTGAAAGCCCCAGGTTTGGAGGGTCAAGTTGCTTGCGGCGGAGGCTGTTGCGTCGATCCTCGACGGGCTGCCGCCGACGGTGATGCTGATCGAGGGCGGCTGAAGGGGGGTCCTTTGGCGAGGGAGAAGCAGCGGCGTGCCGGTGCTTGAGCAGAAGATGGCTACCTGTCGATCAGGCGCTCGACCATGGAGCCCACGGCGCGCATCTGGACCCCATCGCGCGTCCGCCATCCTTCGCCGCTGTAGCCCCAGAAGTCCCAGCACGCTCGCGGATTGCCTGCCGCCTCGGTCGCCTGTGGGTAAAGGACGACGATCCGGTTCGCGGCTGCCCAGCGGTTGTAGCCGGCGTGCCGGATGAAATCGTCGTGGATCCGATCGTCCCCCTGCGCATCCGCATGCTGCCGGCAGCCATGGAAGGCAACGTGCAGGCGGCACGCCTCGGACCGGCAGGTGTCGGGGACATAGATGTAGCCGACGCCGCTGAGGCCGGCCGTCTCCGAGGGCTGGAAGAACCCGGTCTGGTCGAAGGCTTGCAGGCTGCCCGCGCCGTGCAGGTCGACCGGCTCCGGAAGGAAGCCGTCAGGATAGAGGTGCCGGAGCAGCAACTCGGCGGCGTCGTACCCGCACTCGATCACGAAGGGCAGCGCGTGCTCGGCGCAGTCGCGCCGCGGGAACCGGCTCTCGCCGGCGAAGCTCTCCACCGGGATGCCATGGTTGGCCGGGCGCTCCGGATCTCCGGGCTCCACGTGCAGGGCTTCGCCGTCGACGTCGAGAAGGCGATAGAGATCGGCAAGGGCATCGGCGACCGCGGCCGGAACCACCTCGTCAAGCTCGCCGCGAAACAGCCACACCCGATCGCCCGCCAGGTGCGCGGGATCGTCGATCTCGCCGGCGCGGTGTGCGACACCGATCAGCTGCCGGGCCTCCTCGGCGCGCGGAGGATCGGGTCGCAGGCCCCAGAACCGGCGTCCAAAGTAATGCGTGCAGGCAACCACCGCCGCGGAGACTCGACCCAGCTTTCGGTACTGCCAGAACGGGTTGTCGATGACCTCCACGCAGCCATACGGCCCGCCGGCGAGGATGGCCGCACCCGTCACGGTTCCCGAGAAGGCCACGTGAAACTGATGGGCAAAGAACCCGCCGGACGAGAGGCCGGAGACCGTAACCGACGCGGGGTCGAGCCGAAGGTCCGTCGGCAAGGGCTCCGAGACCGAGAGGGGCGGCGGATCAGGGATGTCGTCGTGGTGAGCCAGCGACGGGACGGCGCCGAGCAGCAGAGCTGCGAGCGAAATGTGAAGCAGGTCTATCAAACGCATTCTCGCCTCGTGCGCTGCCCGTCATGACTGACGGTACACCGTCCCCGCTTCAGCCGACAGCGGGATGGCACGTTCCGCGCGCTGCGTCGCTCTCGGACGGTCGCCCGGAGCTTGCGCCGGTTTCGTTTGCTGCGATGCAGCATCAACCCTTGATGCGGCGCAGCATCGTCGCCACTTCTAATGATAACAACGCCGCAACCTATGGAGCATCCCGATGACCAAGCAAGCCGCCGCACGCCAAACCGCCGACGAAGCCAAGTACGCGACCGATGATGCCAAGCATGCGGCGAATAACGCTGCTGCGGATACTAAGAACCTGGCGGCGGACGCCGGCAGCGAGGTGGCCGAACGGACGGTAGTCGGGTTCAAGGAAGCCAGCGCGAGGGCCTCCAGCATGACAGCGGATGCGCAGAAGTCGATGGGCGACAATATGGAGAAGTTCTCCCACCGCCTGCAGGGTCTGAGCTCCTTCAACCAGCATAACCTGGAGGCGTTCGCACGCTCTTCGGAGATCTCGGCGAAGGCGCTCGAGAGCATCGGCAGCGAGTTCGCGGCCTATACGAAGAAGTCCTACGAGGACCGCGTAGCCGCCGGTCAGGATATCTCAACCGCGAAGACGATGGCGGAGCTGGTCGAGAAGCAGACCTCGTTCGCGCAGCATGCCTTCGAGGGCTGGGCGCAGCAGGCGGTCAAGATGAGCGCGATCTACACTTCGGCAGCGAAGGAAATCGCCGCGCCGCTCGGGGAGCGCTTTTCCGCGGCCACCGAGGAAATGAAGAACATCGGCCGATAATCGATCGGCGAGGGAAAGAAAGAGGGCTTCGGCCCTCTTTTTTGTGCCGCAAGCTTAAGCGAGAGGCCTACATGTTTAACTTCAGTATCATTTCGAACGGCATGCAACCGATGATGCAGTTCGCCACGGCATACCAGACGATGGCGATCGCGGCCGGAGAAGTGATCTTCCGGCGCTCGCTGATGATGGTGAGTGGATCAATGAGCACGCCCGCCGCGGTGAACATGGTGGTGGAGAAGGCGACGACCTTCGCGGAAGCTGCCAGGGAAGCGATCGCCGCAACGGTGAAGGGCGAAAATCCGGTCGGGGTCGCAACTGCGGCACTCGAGCCCTACGGCACTCGGACGGCAGCCAACGTGCGCGAACTGCGGGGCTGACCGAGAGGCGCAGCGAGGCAAGCGCGCGCTCAACAGGCGGCCTTCCCTCAACGGGCGTCCTTCTTGCGCGGGAACAGGAAGGCGAAGGCGATGCGCCGACGCCAAGGTGCCGTCAGCGGCTCCTCGATCACTCCGAGCCGCTCGTAGGCGTGGATGAAGCGGCCCACCTCGCTCATGATGCCGACGTGCTTGGCGATGGCGCTCGGCATCATTCTGAAGAGCAGAAGCGCGCCCGGGCCGGCGTCGGCGGGCGCCACCTCGATCATTCAGGTGTGCGCACCGTCAGCCAGCACCTCACGCGGCCCCGTCTCGCCCCAGTCCCGGCTGTATGGGGGGATCGGCATCGGCTCGGGCCCGACCACCTCGCGCCAGACGCCGCGGGCGAGCCCGAGGCAGTCGCAGCCGACACCGCGGACGCTCGCCTGATCGTGGTAAGGCGTGCCGAGCCAGCCGCGCGCCGCCGCCACCACCCTCTCCGGATCGGCCGCTGTCAAAGCACCGCCCCCTCGTGGCCGCCGTCGCGGCTCGCGTAGCGGATGACGGCGTCCTGGCCGGGGATGTGCGGGAAGCCGCGGAAGTTGACGACGTTGCCGAACTTCGCCCGGCAGGTCTCCAGCCGCTTGTCGCAGCCGGCGCGGATGGCGAAGGTGTCGCCGATCGCCACACTCCGAACCGGCGCCTCGAGGAGCGAGACGGTGACCTCGCCACTATCCTGAGCATGACCCGCCACGGCGACAACCTGCAGCCCGGAGCGGATCATCGCGCCGGCGGCGGCAACCAGTGCGCTCGCGGCCGCAGCCACGGCGACCTTGGCGCGACGGGCGAAGGTGGCGAGCCGCCGGTTCGCCTCCTCCATCTCGCGGCTGAGCCGGCCAAAGCCGCGCTTCCCGGCCTCGCCGACGCCCTCGAGCTCGGCCCGGACCTGCCGCCCGCCGGTGGCGGCGAGGCGGACAGACACCCTCTTCTCAGCCATCCCGTGACACCTCGATCTGCTCGTTGAGCTTGCGGACCATCACCGCCTCGATGGCGGGCAGGATCTCGGCCGCGGCAGCCGGGTCCGCCCCCAGCGCGTCGGCGAGCACGAGGGCCGCACTCATGTCCCAGCCGAGGATGGCGCCCGGGATCGCCCGCAGCTGGCCGCCGAGGCGCAGAGCGAGGTCCCAGGCCTGCCAGCCTTCCTTCGTGAGCGGCCGGTTCAGCCGCCCCGGGCAGTCCGGGCACGGGGCCGGGCAGGCCTCGCAGTAGCGGTCGCCCCCGCCGAAGTGCCATTCGGCGAGGGCGCAGAGGCGTTTTTTTCCTGCTCCAGCACCAGACCCTTGGCGACGTAGGCGATCTGGAAGGCCTCGAAGATCGGCCAGACCTCCAGGAGGGCGTCGATTCCTTCCGGCGTCACTGGCAGCGGCCGACCCTCGGCATCGCCGACGCCTTCCCAGTCGAGCACCGCCCGCCGCGCGACAGCCTTAGCCATGGCGAGTGCCAGCGCCTCGTTGCCGGCATCCTCGGGCAGAGCCTCCACCGCCGGATCGGCGCGCGCCGCCATCATCAGCGCGCTCGTCAGCGGCT
>SKOX01000452.1 GCA_007119835.1 Paracoccaceae bacterium | reverse complement strand
CACGAGGGCGTGCTGCAGGTCCAGGCCGGCACCGGCCTCTCGACGCGGCTCCGCGGCGAGGCGAACGACTTCAACCTGATCACCGTCGAGGGCGACACCGTCAGCGTCGAGCGCTTCGTGGCCGAGGCCGAGACCACGACCTTCGCCCGTCTCGCGGCGCTCCGCTTCCGCCGCACCGGCGGCAGGTGGGAGGGCGAGCCACCCGATCCGTCCGCGGCGGCCGAGGCACCCTCGACCCTGCCCTCCGAGCCGCCGGCGCCGCACCGCCGCGACCGGAAGTTCAGCGCCACCCGGCTGCGCCGCCTCCGCGCCCGCCGCAAGACCTGAAACCGGCGCGGCTCAGAGCCGGTCGCGCATCGCGTACCAGGACATCGCGAGCGCGAGGAGCGGCGCGCGGAACCGGGCACCGCCGGGGAAGCGCGCCTGCGGCAACCGGGCGAGAAGGTCGAAGCGACGGCCGTCGCCCTGAACCGCCTCGGCGATCAGCCGCCCCGCCAGCGTGGCCATGCCTACCCCGTGGCCCGAGTAACCCGCAGCCGACCAGATGTCCGGTCCGAGCCGCTGGAGCGCCGGCAGCCGGTTCGTGGTGATCGCCAGCGTCCCGCCCCAGGCATGGGTCACCGGCACACGCGCGTGCTGCGGATAGACCCGCGCCATCGCCCGCCGCACGAGGCCTGCGATGTCCGTCGGGAAGCGGTAACCATAGCTCTCCCCGCCGCCGAACAGGAGCCGCCCGTCCCGCGTCTGCCGCCAGTAGTTGACGACGAAGCGCGAGTCCGCCGCCGCGATGCCGCTCCGGATCGGCGGGTCGGCGAGCGGCTCGGTCGCGATGATGAAGTTGTTGATCGGCATCACCCGCGCCGCCACCGCCGGCATCAGGCCGCTGCCGTAGCCGTTCACAGCCAGCACCACCGCCTGCGCCGAAACCCGGCCTGCCTCGGTCACCACCGTCCGGCCGTCGAGCCGCACCGCCCGGCTCCGCTCGAAGATCCGCGCGCCGGCGCCGGACGCGGCCCGCGCCAGCCCCAGCGCATACGCCAGCGGATGGAGATGCCCGGCGCCACGGTCGAGCATGCCGCCGAAGAAGACGTCCGTGCCGAGGAGCTCGGCCGCCGCCGCCCGGTCCAGCGGCTCGGCGCGGTCGTAGCCGTAGTCCCGCGCGAGCCGCTCGGCGTAGCGGTGGTATTCCGGCACGAAGGCGGCCTTGTGCGCGACCTGCGCAACGCTGTCCCGCCAGTCGCAGGGGATGGCGTGGCGGTCGATCAGGTTGCGGACCGTCGCCTTCGCCTCCTGCCCGAGCTCCCACAGCGCGCGGGCCGCATCGCCCCCGAAGGCCGCCTCGAGCCAGTCCTGGTCCTGGCGCTGGCCGGAGCCGACCTGCCCGCCGTTTCGGCCCGACGCACCCCAGCCGACCCGCTGCGCCTCGATCAGCACGACCGAGGCTCCTGCCTCCGCGAGATGCAGCGCCGCCGAGAGGCCGGTATAGCCGCCGCCGACCACGCAGACATCGGCCTCAACCGTGCCCTCGAGCGAAGGGAACGGCGACAGCGGCTCGACCGTGTCGGCATACCAGCTGCGGGGATAGACCCCCGGCGCGTCGTTCGCGGTCAGCAGGTCCACGGGCAGCCGGCTTCCACTTTCACAACGAAGCAGACCATCGGTCCGGCAGCCCTCCGCCTATACGTTCAGCAGCAGGTGATCCCGCTCCCACGGACTGATGACCCGCAGGAAGGTCTCCACCTCGTCGCGCTTGATCGCCTTGTAGAGCCGGCAGAAATCCGCCCCGAGCACGCCGGTGATCTCGGGGCATTCCTCGAAGAGGTCGAGCGCGGCGAGCAGGTCGCGCGGCAGGGCGCGGGGCCGGTGGTAGGCCTCGCCGGCCAGCGCCTCGCGGGGCTTGATCCGGTTCTTCAGCCCGAGATAGCCGCAGGCGAGCGACGCCGCGATCGCGAGATAAGGGTTGCAGTCCATGCCGACCACGCGGTTCTCCACCCGGCGGCTCTCCGGGCTCGCGATCGGGATGCGGATGCCGGTCGTGCGGTTGTCCGGCCCCCATTCGAGGTTGATCGGCGCCGCGCCCCCGATGACGTAGCGCCGGTAGCTGTTGACGTAGGGCCCGAAGATGCAGACCGCCGACGGCACGTGCCGCTGCAGCCCGCCGATGAAGTGGTAGAAGTGCTCCGAGGGCGCGCCGCCCTTGTCGGTGAAGATGTTCTTGCCGGTCTTCGCGTTCACCACCGACTGGTGGATGTGCATCGCGCTCCCCGGCTCGTCCTGCATCGGCTTGGCCATGAAGGTCGCGAAGCAGTTGTTGCGCAGCGCCGCCTCCCGGATCATGCGCTTGAAGAAGAACACCTGGTCGGCGAGGCTGACGGGATCGCCGTGCAGCAGGTTTATCTCGATCTGCCCGGCGCCGCCCTCTTGGATGATGGTGTCGATCTCGAAGCCCTGGGCCTCGGAAAACTCGTAGATGTCGTCGATCACCTTGCCGTACTCGTCGACCGCCGACATCGAGTAGGCCTGCCGCCCCGCCATCTGCCGTCCCGTGCGCCCGAGCGGCGGCTCGATCGGCTCGTTCGGGTTCAGGTTCGGCTTGATGAGGTAGAATTCCATCTCGGGCGCCACGACCGGCTTCCAGCCCTCGGCCTCGTAGAGCGCCACGACGCGCTTCAGCACGTTGCGCGGCGCCACGGGAACCGGCTCGCCCGACAGGTCGACGCAGTCGTGGATGATCTGGAGCGTCACGTCCTCGGCCCACGGCGTCGCCGTCGCGGCCTGCCAGTCGGGCCTGAGGATCATGTCGCTCTCGGTCCACTGGTTCTCCATCTGCATGTTCACCCAGTCGCCCGAGATCGTCTGGTAGAAGATCGACGCCGGCAGGAAGAGCCGGTCCTCCTTGGCGAACTTCGCCGCCGGCATCGCCTTGCCGCGCGAGACGCCGGCGATGTCGGCGGTGATGCACTCGACCTCCTCGACCTTTCGGCCGTCAAGCCAGTCGCGAAAGGCGAGGGGCAGTCTGTCGATGAAGTTGGTGGCGGAGCGGGGCGGCATGGGTCCTCACAATCGGCCAACGGCCACGGGGGCGGCGCCGGCCTTCTGCGCGATCAGGCAGAGCCAGTCGTGCGCGACGTGGGCGGCGGCCAGCGCGGTGATCTCGGCATGATCATAGGGCGGCGAAACCTCGACGACATCCATCCCGACCAGGTCGAGGTCCGCGAGCCCCCGCATGAGCTCGAGCGCCTGCCACGAGGCGAGGCCGCCTGGAACCGGCGTGCCGGTCCCCGGGGCGAAGGCCGGGTCGAGCACGTCGATGTCGAAGGAGATGTAGACCGGCGCGCCCGCCGCCCGCTCCCGCACGATGTCGAGGGTCCGCCCGAGCCCCTCGCGATGGACGAAGGGCGCGGTCAGCACCTCGAGGCCCATGGTCTCGTCGTGGAAGGTGCGAATGCCGATCTGCGTCGAGCGGGCCGGGTCCACCACCCCCTCGCGAATCGCCCGGCCCATCATCGTGCCGTGGTCGAGCCGGTCCGGATTGTCGGGCCAGAGGTCGCCGTGCGCGTCGAACTGCACCAGCGCCAGCGGCCCGTGGCGCGCGGCGTGGGCGCGCAGGAGCGGGTAGGCGACGAAGTGGTCTCCGCCGAGCGCCAGCAGCTTCGCGCCCGAGGCGATCACCTCGGCGGCGGCGGCCTCGATCGCGGCGGGCACCGTCACGGGGTTGTGCGGGTCGAGCATGGCGTCGCCCCGGTCGGCGATGGCGAGCGCGGTGAGCAGGTCGAAACCGAAGGGAAAGGTCTTGAGCTCCGCGAGCTGCACCGACGCCGCCCGGATCGCCCGCGGCCCGAGCCGCGCGCCGGGACGGTAGGTGACCGAGGCATCGTAGGGAAAGCCCATCACCGCGACCTCGACGCCCGCGAGATCGCGGGTGTAACGCCGGCGCAGGAACGACACCGCGCCGCCATAGGTCATCTCCGCCCAGTGCTCGGCGAGCCCTTCTGCCCGGAACGCGCTGTCGCCGGCCCCGTTCACTCCCGCCCCTCCCGCATCCGCCGCCGCATCCATATGTAGGCCGCCGCGATCCCGATCGCGACCAGCGCAATGACGATGGTCGCGAGCGCATTGACCACCGGGCTCACCCCGAGCCGCACCTTGGAGAACACCACCATCGGCAGCGTCGAGGCGCCGGGCCCGGTGACGAAACTCGCGATCACCAGATCGTCGAGCGACAGCGTGAAGGCAAGCAGCCAGCCTGCGACCAGCGCGGGCGCGATCACCGGCAGCGTGATGTCGAAGAACACCCGCACCGGCCGCGCGCCGAGGTCCATCGCCGCCTCCTCGAGCGAGGTGTCGGTGCCGGCGAGGCGCGACTGGACGACGACGGCGACGAAGGCCATGCAGAAGGTGACATGCGCGATGATCACCGTCGTCATGCCGCGACCCGCCGGCCAGCCGATCAGGCTCTCCAGCCAGACGAAGAGCAGCAGAAGCGACAGCCCGGTGATGACCTCGGGCATGACGAGCGGCGCCGTCACCATGCCGGTGAGCAGCGCCCGGCTGCGGAACCGGCCGAAGCGCATCAGCACGAGGGCCGCGAGGGTGCCGAGCACCACCGCCACCGTCGCGCTCGCCACGGCCACCTGAAGGCTGATCCAGGCAGCCCCGAGGATCTGCGCGTCGCGGGCGAGCTCGCCGTACCAGCGCGTCGAGAACCCGCCCCAGACGGTGACGAGCTGGCTTGCGTTGAACGAGAAGACCACCAGCGACACGATCGGCGCGTAGAGAAACACGAAGCCCAGCCCCGCGACCAGCGGCAGGAACCACGAGCGGCGCATCTCAGCGGTCCTCCTGCAGGCGCTGCCCGAGCGAGCGCAGGATCATGATCGGCACGACGACGGCGATTAGCATGGCGATGGCCACCGCCGAGGCAACCGGCCAGTCACGGTTCGAGAAGAACTCGTTCCAGAGGATGCGCCCGATCATCAGCGTGTCCGGTCCGCCCAGCAGCTCGGGAATGACGAACTCGCCGATCGCCGGGATGAACACCAGCATGAAGCCCGCGACGATGCCGGGGAAGGAGAGCGGCAGCGTCACGTAGAGGAACGTCGCCCACGGCCGCCCGCCGAGGTCGGCGGAGGCCTCGAGCAGGTCGGCGTCGAGCTTCACGAGATTGGCGTAGAGCGGCAGGATCATGAACGGCAGGTAGGTGTAGACGATCCCGACATAGACCGCGAAGTTGGTCTGCAGCATCAGGATCGGCGTGTCGATCACCCCCACCGACATGAGGAAGTTGTTGATCACGCCGTTCGAGCGCAGGAAGCCCTGCCACGCGTAGACCCGGAGCAGAAAGCTCGTCCAGAACGGCAGCACGACGAGCATCAGCAGCATCGTCCGCCGCGGCTCGGGGCTGCGCGCGATGAAATAGGCCATCGGATAGCCGATGAGGAGCGCCGCGGTGGCCGAGATCAGCGCCGTGCGGATAGAGAAGAGATAGGCGTTTACGTAGAGCGGATCGTCCCAGAGGTAGCGGTAGTTGTCGAAGTTCAGCGACAGCACCAGCCGCCCGTCGGCCCATTCCGCGATCGGCGCGAAGGGCGGCCGCGCGATGATCGCCTCGGAGAACGAGATCGCCGCCACCACTCCGAAGGGCACCAGGAAGAACACGAGGAGCCAGAGCACCGGCACCCCGATCACGAGGCCGCGCCCCCT
>SKOX01000467.1 GCA_007119835.1 Paracoccaceae bacterium | reverse complement strand
CCAGCGAGGTGGCGTTGAGGCCGACGTCCTCGGGGCGCATGATCTCGAAGGTGCCGGAATGCTTGAGCATGCCGTCCTGGTGGATGCCGCTCTCGTGGGCGAAGGCGTTCTTGCCGACGATGGCCTTGTTGTACTGGACGGGGAAGCCCGAGACCTGGGCGACGAGGCGGGACGCCTGCATGATCCGCGTGGTGTCGATGCCGGTGGTGAACGGCATGATGTCGTGGCGGACGCGCATCGCCATCACCACCTCCTCGAGCGCGGTGTTGCCGGCGCGCTCGCCGAGGCCGTTGATGGTGCATTCGATCTGACGGGCGCCCGCGGAGACGGCGGCGAGCGCGTTTGCCGTCGCCATGCCGAGGTCGTTGTGGCAGTGGGTCGAGATCGTCACCTGGTCCATGCCCGGCACCCGCTCGAGCAGCATGCGGATGATCTCGGCGCTCTCGCCCGGGGCGGTGTAGCCCACCGTGTCGGGGATGTTGATCGTGGTGGCGCCCGCCCTGATCGCGATCTCGCAGGTCCGGGCGAGGAAGTCGGCCTCGGTGCGGGTCGCGTCCATCGGCGACCACTGCACGTCCCCGCAGAGGTTGCGCGCGCGGGTGACGGTGTCGTGGATGCGCTCGGCCATCGCCTCCTTGTCGAGGCGGACCTGGTATTCGCGGTGCAAGGGCGAGGTGCCGATGAAGGTGTGGATGCGCGGGCGCTTCGCGTGGCGCACCGCCTCCCAGGCGCGGTCGATGTCGGCGTGGTTGGCGCGGGCGAGGCCGCAGACGATGGCGTTTTGCGTCGCGCGGGCGATCTTCGAGACCGCCTCGAAGTCGCCGTCGGAGGCGATGGGGAAGCCCGCCTCGATGACGTCGACGCCCATCTCGTCGAGGAGGGCGGCGATCGCGAGCTTCTCCTCGAGGGTCATGGTGGCGCCCGGGGACTGCTCCCCGTCGCGGAGCGTCGTGTCGAAGATCAGGACGCGGGTGTCGGCGGCTGTGGTGACGGCGGCTGGGGTGACGGCGGCTGGGGTGGCGGTCATGGTCGGTCTCTCTGGCTTGGCGTTTGGTCCGGCGCGGGGCGGTCGCTCCTCCAAGCGGTCGCGCCGGGACGCGGGACCGCTCAGAGGCCGCTAAGCAGCAGGAGGACGCCGGGGATGTCCCGGGCGGAGGTGGCGGCGGCGGTGGCGCGCGGGCGGTGTCCTCTGACCATGGCCGGGGAGTATAGGCGCCGCGCGGCGGAATTGAAGCGGGAATCTGCTGGACGGCGGCGCGCGGCGCGCCAGATGCCCCGGCCATGCGGGCACTGGTGATCGGCAGCACGGGCGGGATCGGCGGGGCGGTGGCGGATGCGCTCGCCGCCCGCGGGGCCGAGGTCGTGCGCCTGTCGCGCTCGGGCGACGGGCTCGACCTGACCGACGAGGCGAGCGTGGCGGCGGCGGCGGCGCGGACCCCGGGGCCGTTCGGGCTGATCTTCGACGCAACCGGCGCGCTGGAGCTCGGCGGGGCGGGGCCGGAGAAGACCATCGCGGCGATCGATCCGGCGGCGATGGCGGCGCAGTTCGCGGTCAACGCCATCGGGCCGGCGCTGCTGCTCAAGCATTTCCACGGCGCGCTGGCGCGGGAGGGGCGGGCGGTGTTCGCGACGCTGTCGGCGCGGGTGGGCTCGATCGGCGACAACCGGCTCGGCGGGTGGATCAGCTACCGGGCGGCGAAGGCGGCGCTGAACCAGATCGTGCGCACGGCGGCGGTGGAGATCCGGCGCAAGCGCCCCGAGGCGGTGGTGGTGGCGCTGCATCCCGGCACGGTGCGCACCGGGCTGACGGCGAAGTTTGCCGGCGGGCACCGGACGGTGGCGCCCGACGAGGCGGCGGCGAACCTGCTCGGCGTCATCGACGGGCTGGGGCCTGAGGACAGCGGCGGCTTCTTCGCGTGGGACGGCGCGAGGATCCCCTGGTGAGGCTCGTCCTGGTGCTCGGCGACCAGCTGACGCCGACGCTGTCGGCGCTGCGCGCAGCCGACCGCGGGCGCGACGTGGTGGTGATGGCCGAGGTCGCGGAGGAGGCGGGCTACGTCAACCACCATCGCAAGAAGATCGCGTTTCTCTTTGCGGCCATGCGGAAATTCGCGGCCCGCCTTGAGGCGGAGGGATGGCGGGTGGCCTACGGGCGGCTGGACGATCCCGCCACGGCAGGCTCGATCTGCGGCGAGCTGCTGCGCCGGACCGAGGAGCTCGGCGCCGAGGGGGTGGTCGCGACCGAGTGCGGCGAGTGGCGGCTGCGGCAGGCGCTCGAAGCATGCCCGCTCACCATCGAGGTGCTGGAGGACGACCGGTTCATCTGCCCGTGCGCGGACTTCGCGCAATGGGCCGCTGGGCGGAAGGCACTCCGGATGGAGTTCTTCTACCGCGAGATGCGCAAGCGCACCGGCATCCTGATGGACGGCGAGAAGCCGGCGGGCGGGCGGTGGAACTTCGACGCCGAGAACCGCAAGCCGGCCCGCGCGGACCTCTTCATGCCGGAGCCGATGCGGCATGCGCCCGACGATGTCACCGAGGCGGTGCTCGCCATGGTGGAGGCGCGGTTTCCGGGCGGCTTCGGGCGGCTGAGGCCGTTCTGGTTCGCCACCGACGCGGCCGGCGCGCAGCAGGCGGCGGCGCGGTTCATGGCCGAGGCGCTGCCGCACTTCGGCGACTACCAGGACGCGATGCTGGCGGGGGAGGCGTTCCTCTACCACTCGGTGCTGTCGGTCTATCTCAACGCCGGGCTGCTCGACCCGCTCGACCTCTGCCGGCAGGCGGAGGCGGAATATCGCGCGGGCCGGGCGCCGATCGGCGCGGTCGAGGGCTATGTCCGCCAGATCCTCGGCTGGCGGGAGTTCGTGCGGGGCATCTACGACCGCGAGGGGCCGGACTACACGACGCGGAACGCGCTGGCGGCTGCGCGCGACCTGCCGGGGTTCTACTGGACGGGCGAGACCGACATGGCCTGCGTCGCCGGCGCGGTCGGCGCGACGATCGACGAGGCCTATTCGCACCACATCCAGCGGCTGATGGTGACGGGCACCTTCGCGATGCTTGCCGGCGTCGACCCGCACCAGGTGCACGAATGGTATCTCGCGGTTTATGCCGATGCCTACGAATGGGTCGAGGCGCCGAACACGCTCGGCATGAGCCAGTTCGCCGACGGCGGCATCGTCGCGTCGAAACCCTACGCGGCGTCGGGCGCCTACATCGACCGGATGTCGGACTACTGCCGCGGCTGCCGCTACGACGTGAAGGACCGGGAGGGGGAGGCGGCGTGTCCGTTCAACGCGCTCTACTGGGACTTCCTCGCCCGGCACCGCGAGCGGTTCGAGGGCCATCCCCGCATGGCGCAGATGTACCGCACCTGGGACCGGATGCGGCCGGAGCGGCGGGCGGCGACGCAGGCGCGGGCAGGGCGGCTGCTTGCCCGGATCGAGGCGGGCGAGCGCCTGTAAGGCGCCGGCCGCGCCGCGCGGGCGTCAGAGCCGCCGACCGCCGCCGCGCTCAGAGGACGATCAGCAGCAGCACGAGGACGATCACCAGGGCGCCGATGGCGACCGCGATCCACGTCCCGGTCCTCTCGGACCCGTTCCCATCCTTCCCTGCCGCGTCGTCGCCGGCCCTGTCGCCGACCTCCTGACGCATCGCGGCGTCGGTCTGCTGGCGCGTCAGCGGGAAGCCGCCCGCCTCGTCGTCGGTGCCGAGCGGCGAGGCGGCGGGGTCGGAGCCCGCCACCTTGTCCTTGGTCCGGCCGCTGTTGATTGCGGCGCGCAGCGGCTCTCCCGAGGATCGCTCGTTCTCCTTGCCGTGCTCTGGCGGGGCTGTCATGGGCGGCTCCTGAAGCTTGTGGTTCCGTTCGAGGGTCAACATCGCTTCCCCGGCCTTTGTTTCGCGCCGCGCTCGCGTCTGCGACAACGCCTCGCACCCGGACCGACGGTGCCCCGGCGACCCGGCCCGAGGCGTCAGGTGCGCACGGGCGCCGGAACCGGCCGGCTGAGCTGGACCGCCAGGATGCCCGCCATGATGATCGCCACGCCGACGAAATCGCGCAGCGTCACCAGCTCGCCGAGCACCACGGCCGCGATCGCGACGCCGAGAAACGGGTTGAGGAAGTGGAAGGTCGAGGCGCGGGTCGCGCCGATCCTGCCGACCAGCCAGAACCAGATCATCGTCGCGGCGAGGCCCGGGACGAGCACAGTGTACCAGAACGCGCCGATCATCGACGCGGTCCAGGTCACCTGCCAGGTCTCGAGCAGGATCGAGACCGGCAGCAGCGCCGCGCCGCCGACCAGCATCTGCAGGCCGACGACCATCCACAGGTTGCCGCCCGCCGACGCCCCGCGCACCGTCAGGGTCGCGACCGCGAGCGCCAGGACCGCGCCGACGCAGTAGGCGAGGCCCAGGGGATCGAGCCCCGCGCCGAGCCGCGCCGCCGTGATGACGAGGACGCCGCCGAGCCCGGCGGCCAGTCCGCCCACCGCGAGCGCCGACAGCCGCATGCCGAAGACGATCCGGTCGAGGGCGGCCACGAGAAGCGGGAGCGTCGAGGCGACCACCACGGCGACGCTCGCCTCCACCGTCTGGACCGCCACGAAGATCAGGCCGAGATAGAGCGCGTTCTGGCAGATCCCGAACACCACGATCGGCCGCCACAGCCTGCGTTCGAGCGAGATCCGCTGCCCGAGCGCGCGACCGATGGCGAGGGCGAGGGCGCCGGAGATGGCGAAGCGGATCGACAGCGCGAGGAAGGGCGGCGCGTCGACGACGATGATGCGCGCCGAGGTGAAGGCGGAGCTCCACATCGCGACGAAGGCAAGGCCGGCAAGCAGCGCCCGGAGGTCCATCACCACTCCCGAAAGCAGACGGGCCGCGGCCGCGCGACCCGAGCGCCTCGCCCGGCGGCGGGCGGGGTTCGGACCGCTCCCCTCGCACATCCGGGCGGCCGGGGGGAAGACCGGCCACGCGGGGCGCGAGCCGGGCGGCGCTGCTCTCGACGGGCCGCCGGCATGGCAGAAGGCGGGCCTCCGGGGCTCCAGGGGCTCGTGCAGGGGGCGGGCGTGCCTCCGCCGCTCGCGATCTGACCGCTTCGTGGGCGACGCTGCCCGATTCTTGTTCATTCTGCTGCCATCCGCAGCAGGCGGCCAGCGGCAGGGCGTGCCGCAGATTGCGGCCCCGGCGGCCCCTGCGGTTACTGGCGCCGGATTTCAGGGCAGGGGCGATGCTTCACGAGCCGACACCGCCGATCCGGCTGCAGCGCGTGCGGGGGGCCGCGCACGTCGCGCTGGCCGTGGCCCGTGGCCGGACGCGGCTGCGGGCGCTGCGGCAGGAGGGCTCGGCGAAGGCGTTCCTGCCGTCGGTGCATGGCGACGTGCCGGAGGTGGTCTTCCTCAACACCGCAGGCGGCCTGACCGGCGGCGACCGGCTCGCCTTCGACCTCGACCTCGGCCCCGGTGCCGCGGCGGTGGCCACGACCCAGACCGCCGAGCGGGCCTATGCGAGCCCCGGCGGCACGGCGCGGCTCGGCGTCACGATGCGGGTCGGCGCGGGCGGGCGGCTCGACTGGCTGCCGCAGGAGACGATCCTCTACGACGCCGCGGCGCTTTCGCGCGAGACGGAGATCGCGCTTGCGGGCGACGCGGCCTGCCTTCTGGCCGAGACGGTCGTGCTCGGCCGGGCGGCAATGGGCGAGACTGTGG
>SKOX01000146.1 GCA_007119835.1 Paracoccaceae bacterium | reverse complement strand
GGGCGCTTACGATGTAGATCAGTCCACACGCAGAGCTTCGAGGGGAGGCACTCGGGCAGCCTTCCAAGCCGGATAGAACCCAAAGGCAACGCCGACGAGAGCCGCGAAAGCAGTCGCCAGGATCAGTGGCTCGACAGACAGAGAAGTCCGCATCATAAGGATCTCTTCGGCCACGAAGGTGCCGGTGATACCCACCGCAGCGCCCAGGATCGCGCCGATCATCGACAGGCTGACAGCCTCGGTCAGGAACTGGGAGAGTATGTCGCGCGGGGAAGCTCCGACGGCGGCCCGTATGCCGATTTCGCGGGTTCTCTCTGTGACCGAGACCAGCATGATGTTCATGATGCCAATGCCGCCGACCAGAAGCGAAATTGAGGCTACCGCCGCCAGCAGTGCCGTCAGCGCAGAGGAGGCGGCTTGCTGCATCCGTAGGTACTCAGCCATGTTCTGGATCCGAAAATCGTCATCTTGGTCCGGAGTGAGCCGGTGTCGCTGGCGCAGGAGGGGGCGAAGGTCCTCGATAATCCAGTCAAGGTTGATGTCGTCCTGCGCCTTGACGATGATCGTGTTGACGGACCGAGCGCTGCCGGCGGCGCGGCCGAGAAGGTGGTTTCGGGCGGCCACCAGCGGCATGACAAGCGTGTCGTCAAGGTCCGAGCCGTCCATCGTCTGGCCCTTCGGCTCCAGCACGCCGATCACCTGAACCGCGAGGTGGTTGACGCGGATCATCCGGTCGATCGGGTCCTCGCCGCGGAACAGCTGCTCGGCGACGGTGCGGCCGAGGATGGCGACCTTGCGGCCCATCTCGACCTCTTCGGGGAGAAAGCTCCGGCCGGCAGCGAGCGGCCATTCGCGGGCCGCTAGAAACGCGTCTGTGGTGCCGTTGAGCGTGGTCGACCCGTTCTGGTTGGCGAGGACGAGATGGACCCGGCCTCGGATGACGGGCGCGGCGGCCACGACGTCCTGGATCTCGGCGGCGATTGCGCGCGCGTCTTCCTCGGTCAGGGTCGGGCGGGTGCCGGCGCCCATTCGGGTTCCGCCGGCGTTGAGCGACCCGGGGTGGATCATCAGGGTGTTGGTGCCGAGCTGCTCGATCTCCTCCTTTATGCGCTGCTGGGTGCCGGCGCCGAGGGCCACCATCACGACCACGGAGGCGACGCCGAAGACGATGCCGAGGGTGGTCAGCACGCTGCGCAGCTTGTTGGCGCGCAGAGCGCGCAGGGCCTCGCGGATGTTCAGGATGAGCTTCATTCGGCGGCGACCGGCAGCGTTGGGACGGCGTCTGTGGCGACATCGGACACGACACTGCCGTCGTGGAGGGTGATGACGCGGGACATGGCGGCGGCGATCTCGTGGTCGTGGGTGATGAGGATCAGAGTGACGCCGCAGGCGTTGGCGGCGAGGAGGAGGTCGAGGACGGCGGCGCTGGAGCGGGAATCGAGGGCGCCGGTGGGCTCGTCGGCGAGGAGGAGGCGGGGGCGGCCGTCGATCCCGGCGTAGACGAGTGGCAGCTCGACATTCTCAAGCGCGCTGGCGCGGGCCATAAGGTTGAAGCCCTGGAAGACGAAGCCAATGGATTCGTTGCGGAATCGGGCGAGCTCGGCACGGCCGAGGCGCGAGATGTCCCGGCCGGCGAGGCGGTATTCGCCGCTGGTGGCGACGTCGAGGCAGCCGATCAGGCTGGCCAGGGTGGACTTGCCGGAACCGGACGCGCCGACGATGGCGACCGACTCGCCGTCCTCGATCCGGAGGCTGACACCGGCCAAGGCCTCGACCTCGACATCGCCCATGCGGAAGGTCTTGCGGAGCCGGGCGGTCTCGATCATCGGCGGGTCCGGCGGCGGGCAGATAGCGGAGCGTCGCGGGTTGATGGCGGTGCCAACGATGCAGCAATCATGCATATTTCATGCAGATTGCCTATGCATGGGGCGCCGCGCGGAACCGGATCGTCAACGGCGCGGGCGAGGACCGCCACGGCTCAGATCCCGCCGAGGATGCGGCTGGCGGTCGAGCGCTGCTCGCGCCGGCGCTCGATGCCGGTGACGACCTGGAGCCCGGGCTCGATGCCGTCGCCGCGGATCTCGGTGCGGGCCTCGTCGGTGAGGCCGAGCTCGACCGGAATGGCGCGCAAGGCCCCGGCCTCCTCGACCCAGACATGCGGGCCGGCGGGGGCGGCGAGGCCGTCGGGGCGGAAGCGCAGGGCGGCGTTGGGGGCGATGGCGACGTCGCGGGATTCGGCGAGGACGAAGCGGACGCTCACAGTCATGCCGGGCAGGAGCAGGAGGTCGGGGTTCGCCGCCTTGACGACCACGGTGTAGGTGACAACGTTCTGGGTGACCTGCGGCGACTTGCAGATGTGGTCGACGGAGCCTTCGAAGCGGCGGTCGCGGAAGGCGTCGACGGTGAACTCGACGCGCTGCCCCGGCGCGAGCCGGCCTATCTCGGATTCGTCGACGGAGGCGTGAAGCTCAACGTTGGATTCTCCTGCGGTGAGAGGGAGCGCATCGAGGTCCTCCAGATGGCCGCCTCGAGCCGCGCCTCTGCCTGCCCGATGTGACTGATTTCGGCCTCTATGTCTATGCGCGATGCCATGCGCCTCGTCGCCACCGGCGTGAATGCCATGCGCAGCAATCCCGCAGCTTCGAGATCATCTCGGAGGGGCTGACGTTGTCCCGGATCGTCCTGGCGCGCCGTGTGTGTACTGAGCGGCGGCAGTAAGCTTGAGGTCCCCCCAACCAGTTCTTGGATCTCGCACACACTGGACCCATCCGGGCACTGCGTCCGCACCCAGCGCCGCTCAAGCCAGACGAAGAATGAGCATGTGACCGAATGGCGGCAGACGGAATGACGCGGTGCGAAATGCGGTGAGCCGCGAATGACCGTTGAGGGCCGATTTCGTTGAAGAAGTCGATCCGACACGCCGGAGGGATCGCGTTGCTCGATAGGCCGCCCTTGCCTCAGACCGGGCAGGGAGCGAGCTTGGCGAGCTCTCGAAGGTTCTGGGCGGTGGCGGCCAGGAGGAATTCATCCCGGGTTCCGTTTGGTCCGCGCAGGCGCAGGCGGTCGAGCTTCAGGATCCGCTGAGATGCGCGAACAGCATCTCGACCTTCTTCCGCTGGCGCAGCGAGGTTACGAAGGCGTCCGTCCTGGCGATGCATCGCGCCAGGTCCCGCGACTTTCAGCGCGAGATCGCCTGGCTCACCGGCGGGCGGAGGCCTGTCACTCGCTGCCCTCCGATGTGTCTACTGCCGAACGAAGAGCCTGCATGATCGAGCCGAAAGGCCTCTTCCCGCCTTCAGCTCGCATCCCTGCTGGTCGGACCCGTCCCGCCCGAAGTGCGGAAATCGTCGATCGAGGCTCCCACGCCCGACCCGAAGCGATTGGGCTCGGGCGTGCCGCGCCGCAGGTAAAAGAAGAAGAGCACGAGGAGACCGATGACTGGGATGGCCCCCAGCAGCACCCACCATCCGGAGCGATCGATGTCGTGCAGCCGCCGCACGGCGGCGGCGAGCGAAGGGATTACGAGCGCGATGGTCATGAAGATCGAGACGAGTTGCGGCTCCCAAGGCCGAAACAGCATCGCGTCGAGAGCAGCCGCGATCATGAAAAGAAAAAAGGTGAAGACGAAGAAGCTCCAGAACTCCGAGCGCGAGCCCCGCCCTGCGAAGCTCCAGTTCGTAAGGCAGTAACCGATTGCCTCGAAGAAGCCCCGCCGTGGCGCGGCGTGCGTCTCTAAGTCCTCGGAGGCGCCCTGTCCGAAGAATGAACCCAGGACCGGCGCCTCTTTCCTGCCTCGTCCCGGGAGGGGTGGCGGGCGCGAGGGATCGCTGCGTGGTGTCTTCTACCACCCGCGGCGCGAGATCGCAGACCGAGAACGGCTTCCACTTGGCCATCCCCTGGCGCCAGACCAGCGTCCGCGGCGGCAGGTCTCCGTCCCGCACGAGACGGACGAGTTCATCGTCGGTCACTGGCCCGTGCTCCGCGCCGTCATTCGCGTAGAACCACTCGCTCGTGTCGGTCATGTGCCGCTCCGCTGCTCTGCCTGCCGACCACCCGCGGCCTCTTTCTGTCGTCATGCCGGCAGGTTTTGAAAGCGTTGCCTTGGGTTGAACCGCGGCCGGCGGTCAAGCGGTCCGCCCTGGTGGGCTAATATCGCCTCGCAGATCAGCTCGAGTCGTTCCTCATCACGTAGTTGGCTTCGATGTGTCACCCACCCGGGCGGTCTGGTCTTCGCGACGATCCGGAGCTTCTCACCTCGCTCCACCGCCGCCGACGGCCTGCATCCACCAACTCGAGCCGCGAAAACGGCCTGGCCTTAGATTTGGCTCCCATTGCCGGCTTGCGCGAGCCCATAGGGTTATGATTGGGCATGCGTAGACCGTCCACCCTGACCGCTCTCGCCGGAACTTCTCGGCACAGTCGATCGCCACAGCCCCGCCTATCCCGCATGGGCTTATGGGTCGAAAATGCGGATTAGAATGAGCTTATGGGTGAAAAAGGAGCGAAACGTCTCGGGTCGAGGCTCACGTAAGCCTCGGATGATAATCACTCGCGCAGTACCGCTTATGGGTCGTTTCACAGCAAGTGTGATTCGACCCACAAACGCGAAAACACTCGACCAGTAAGCACACCTTAGGTTGAAGAGAGCGGATCGCTTCAGCTTCGCGTTGAGCGGCGACCCTCGCCGTTCTGCCCGCGCTTCTGGCATCTGACCGAAAGGTGTTGCCGCAAGATCGGCTTCAATTGGCGCGTCAAGGTCCAGCCATCCTGCCCCTTCCAGATCGACCGCAAGCGGCACAGCCTCCTGGGAGTGGCGGCCGGCCTCACTCCGGCCATTCGCCCGACGCCCACCGCGGCGCCACAATATCCCGGAAGCGGTGATGGCGGCACGGCTGAGGCGCCTGAAAAACTGCAATCAGTCGAGGTTGTCCACGGGCAAGTCTCGCCCCGGCGGTTGACCCGTCGAGTCAACCTCGGCGATCATTCTACGCGCAGGCGCCAGAGGATCGGTTCCTGCCCATTTCGTAGCCACCCGCCAAGCCGCCACGGCGCATGTCCAGCCGGACCGCAACGGCGGAGCCATACCTGTCGCCCGGCCCGGCAACATTTGAAAGACGAGATATTCGCCCGCCATGAACACCACCCTTGCCGATTTATCTGGAAAAGCGCCGACGACCTTTGGGGCAACTTCAAGCACGTCGAGTTCGGCAATATCATCCTGCCCTTCACGCTGCTGCGCCGCCTGGAATGCGTCCTCGAGCCGACGCGCGAGCAGGTCCGCCAGACCGTCGCGAACCTGAAGAACAGCGGCATCGACATCGACGTTGTTCTGCGCACCCAGGCAGGTCACCCCTTCTACAACACGTCGAATTACGAGCTGCGCAGCCTCGGGGCGACGCGGACGCGGCAGAACCTTGAGGACTACATCGCCAGCTACTCGGAGAATGCCGGGGTGATCTTCGAGCAGTTCGACTTCTCCAACACCATCACCCGGATGGACCGAAGGAAAGAAGCAAGAAGAAAGAAAAATAAGGTTGACACGCAGGGCCCGTTACAGAAGCTGCTGTTCGATGGCCAACCGCTCCGCCAGGTGAAGGGCCGTGACCCGGCTCCGGACAGCGTCGCGTCCGCACGGAACAGCGGCCGTGATTGCGACCCCAAGACCGGCTGGTATGGGCCACGTGCCGCCGCGGGCGACGGACCAAGAAGAGGAGGGCCCCGGTACCAACCTTCGAACCTGCAGCGAGCC
>SKOX01000171.1 GCA_007119835.1 Paracoccaceae bacterium | reverse complement strand
GATCAGGGCGAGGATGCCGGCGGCGACCAGCAGGATGCCCTGAAGCACGAAGAGCATGGCGTTGCGGCGTACGGATTGGCGCATCGCCTCGCCCATGGCTTCGGCGGCGGCGTCGAGCGAGATGTTGCGGGTCACGGGCTGTTCCTTCGATCCGAGCCGTTAAGTCGTCGCTGCGGCGACACCGGATGGCGTCGCGGCAGGAAATGCGCCTCCTCCCGGGGTGCAGAGCCGCGATGCGTGTCCGAGACTGACACTCCGGGAGTGGCGGCGATAGTCGGACCAAGGACCTAGACAGGCCGCTCGAAATGCGACGTCCGCCGACGCCACTCCTCTCTTCCTGGCAGACCGGAGCCGCACAGATCGTCCCCGAGGAAACGATCCGCGCGCCGGCTTCCGAGATCGAAAGGACGCAGAGGCGCCCGCCCAAGGGCCTTGCTCGAATGGTCGGCTCTCGATGTCCAGCAGGTCCAGTGCACCAGGGGAGGCCACCTCCACATGTCACCAGACCCGCGCGAGCGTGAGACGCACGGCACGGGCCTCTGGGCTGGTGGTCGGCAGCCGGCGCAGTGACAGGTCGTTCGCCGTTCGCCGGAACTCCGGCCACCGGGCCCGTCACCGCGGCGACGATTGTGATTGCGTGTCGAAGCCCGGGCGGGCGAGACTGAGGCAGTTGACGGATGGCAACGGATCAAGAATGGGCGACGACGCGGCTATCGTCATCGGTGGAGGCGGAGAAACTGCGCGGGACGCGCAGAAGCTGCTTCTGCGCTATGGCAACCGGCACGGGCTGATCACAGGCGCGACCGGCACGGGCAAGACCGTGACGCTCCAGGTTCTGGCCGAGGAACTGTCGGCGGCGGGCGTGCCCTGCTTCGCGGCGGACGTGAAGGGGGACCTGTCGGGGCTCGCGCAGCCGGGGGACCCGGGCGGGACGGGGCATGCGGCCCTCGTCAGGCGGGCGGAGACGATCGGGGTGACGCTGGAATATCGCGCGGCACCGGTCGTGTTCTGGGACCTCTTCGGCGAACAGGGCCATCCCGTGCGGGCGACGGTGGCCGACATGGGGCCGCTGTTGCTGTCCCGGCTCATGGAGCTCTCGGAGGCGCAGGAGGGCGTGATGAACATCGCCTTCCGGATCGCCGACGAGCAGGGGCTGGCGCTTCTCGACCTCAAGGACCTCCGGGCGATGCTGGCCTTCATCGGCGAGAATGCCGCGGAGATCGGCCGGACCTACGGCACTGTGGCGCCGCAGACGGTCGGGGCGATCCAGCGCCAGCTGCTGATCCTGGAGAACCAGGGCGCGACAGGGTTTCTCGGCGAGCCGGCGCTGCGCCTCGCGGACATGATCGCGACGGAGGGCGGGCGCGGCCGGGTCAACGTGCTGATGGCCGACCGACTGATGCAGGCGCCGCGGCTCTACGCGATGTTCCTGCTCTGGCTCCTGTCGGAGCTCTTCGAGCAGCTTCCGGAGGTGGGTGATCCGGAGCGGCCGGTCTTCGTGTTCTTCTTCGACGAGGCGCACCTGCTGTTCAAGGGCGCGCCGAAGGCGCTGGTGGAGAAGGTCGCGCTGGTGGTGCGCCTGATCCGCTCGAAGGGGGTGGGGGTCTGGTTCGTCACCCAGAATCCGGACGACGTTCCGCCCGAGGTGCTTGGTCAGCTCGGCAACCGGATCCAGCACGCGCTCCGGGCCTATACGCCGCGGGAGGCGAAGGCGCTGCGGCAGGCGGCGGGGACGTTCCGGCCGAACCCGCGCTTCGACACCGAGACGGCGATCCGCGAAGTCGGCACCGGCGAGGCCGTGACGTCGCTTCTCGAGGCGAAGGGCGTGCCGGGCATGGTGGAGCGGACGTTGATCAGGCCGCCCGCGTCCCGGATGGGGCCGCTCGATCCGGCGGAGCGTCGAGCCGCGGTCGCGGGCTCACCGGTTGCCGGGCACTACGAGCAGGCCGTTGACAGCTGGTCGGCGCATGAGATCCTCACCGAGCGTGCCGAGGCCGCGGCGCGGGAGGCGGCGCGGGCGGAGGTGACGGCGCCCGCGCCCCAGCCGGGAACGGGCCGCCGCTACGAGCCGCAGCGGCCGGCTCGCGCGAAAGCGTCGCTCGGCGAAGAACTGGCGCGTACGGTGGTCAAGCAGCTCGGAACGCGCGAGGGCCAGCGGCTGGTGCGCGGCGTGCTGGGAAGCCTGTTCCGCGGCCGGTGAGGCGGGCCCGCTGCGCCGGGCGCTCACCTCGCGCAGGCCTTGGGAGCGTGGCAGCGGGCACGTCCTGCGCGTTCATGCGGCGGCAAGGGGCCTAGCCCGCATCTCTCACGAGGGGCTGGCGCATCGGGCCGCTGATCGGCAAAGTATGATTGCAAACAGACACTTGCGCCAAACCGCCGGAAGCCCCCGATGCCGACAGAGTGTAGCCTGAAGTCGATGACCTTTGCACGCGTCGATGGGCGCGACGTTGTGGCGGATTTCGGCGGCGGTTCGATCACCTCGGACGCAGGCGCGCTGCTGCTCGGCGCCACCGACAGGGCCATCGGTCTGGTCGACCGCTTCGCCGCCTGCTTCAGCGACGGCCGGATGCCGGGGCGGATCACCCACGATGTGGCGACGCTGGTCGGCCAGCGCGTGTTCGGCATTGCGCTCGGCTACGAGGATCTCGTCGACCATGACGCGCCTCGCGCCGCGACAGCGCCCTTCGTGCTGCGCTCGGCCGGATCGAGGCGCGCCGCCCGGGGCTGGCGCCGCTCGCGGGCAAGAGCACGTTGAACCGGCTGGAGCATGCGCCCACGGGGCCGGACCGCTGCCGGCGCATCGGCCACGACGCGGGCGCCATCGAGAAGCTGTTCGTCGAACTGTTCCTCGACGCCCACAAGAAGGCGCCTGACGGCGATGGAAAGGCAACGATGGGTCGACCGGAAAAAGAGCACTGGAAGACAGAACGTTACGCGAGATAATTCACGAAATCAGAGCGCCTTCGAACGAAGGTCGCAGTTGCTTATGTGGTATTCCGTTGCCACCACCGCAGCATCGATCTGCGGTAGAATGCCGGCCGGACAAGACCATGAGGAGGACGTCACGTTGGCGAAAGTCATTCATTCCATGATTCGCGTGCTCGACGAGGAGCGCTCGGTCGCGTTCTACAAGACGGCCTTCGGCTTCGACGTGGCGGACCGCTTCGATTTCGACAGCTTCACGCTGGTCTATCTCCGGGACGCGGAGTCGGATTTCGAGCTCGAGCTCACGATCAACAAGGGAACGACCGAGCCCTACGACCTGGGCAAGGGATACGGTCACCTCGCCGTTGCCGTCGACGACCTGGAAGCCGAGCATGCGCGGTTCCGGGAGGCCGGCCTGCAGCCGCGCGACATCAAGGAGTTCATGCGCGACGGCACGCTGCTCGCGAAGTTCTTCTTCGTCCAGGACCCCGACGGCTACCAGATCGAGGTGCTCCAACGCCACGGCCGCTACCGCTGAGGCCGCCGCACAGGGGGCGGCGAAAACGCCGTCCCGCATCTTGCGTTGCACCCGAGGCTGGGAAACCACGGGTGGGGCGCATGTCAGGCAGCCGTCGCCGATCTTGACGCGCGGGCCGGCGGCTCGGCTGCCAGTTTGCCACCGGCGCGTCGTGCAACCCGACACTGGCGATCGTGGCGCTGGCGCTGCGGCAGGCCGACCACATCGCGCGCAAGATGGCGTTCGGCACGCTCTGAGGTCGGGCTGCCGGCTCGAGCCTCGGGGGCATTGGGCGAACGCTCCGGCCGCGCCTGTCCTGCTCCTCGACCGACGGGAACCGCCTGCGAGGCCCGGGTTGCGGGGCGGCGCAGCAATGTTCTATATTTGTTCAATGCCAGCCGCCACGCCCCCGTCCCGCTCCCCTGGTCGATCGGCGGCGCAGCCGCCGTGGCCGCCCCCGCCCGCCTGCCTGACCGCGGAGCAGCTCGACCTGCCGCCGTCGGGGGCGCGGGTGGCGGTGGCAGGCATCGTGCTCTGCCGGCAGCGGCCGGGGACGGCGAAGGGGGTGATCTTCCTCACCCTCGAGGACGAGACCGGCACGGCCAACATCGTGGTGTGGGCGAAGATCTACGAGCGCTTCCGGCGGGCGGTGATCGCCGGGCGGTGCCTCAAGGTCACCGGCAGGCTGCAGCGCGAAGGCGACGTCGTCCACGTCGTCGCGGAGCAGATCGAGGACATCTCGCCGCTCCTCGACCGGATCGTCGCGATGGACGGGATCGCGGCCGGACCGGAGCCGCTCGACCTCGCCCCGGCACGGGAACCCCACCTGCAGGGCTCCCGCCGGGGATCGGCCGCGCCCGACCGGCGGGCGCGACCGGCCGTCAGCTCGACAGGCTGAGCGCCACGAAGCGCGGCTGGCCGTCGCGGCGCACCAGCAGGAGCACCGAGTTGCGGCCCGCCTCCTCGGCGGCCTCGACGCGGCCGCGGACGTCGCGGGGCTCGAAGACCGCCTGCTGGCCGACCTCGGTGATGACGTCGCCCTCGCGCATCCCCTTGTCGTAGGCGTCCGACATCTCGTCGATCTCGAGCACGATGACGCCGCGGGTGTCCTGGCTGAGGGCGAAACGTTCGCGGTGGCTGTCGTTGACCGACGAGAGCGTCATGCCGAGCAGGCTCTCCTCGCGCGGGGCCGGCGGATCGGGCTCGACGATGCCGGGGGCTGCGACGAGCGTCGCCTCCTCGAGGCGGCCGACGTCCACATCGAGGGTCTGCCGCTCGCCGTCGCGGAAGACGACAACCTCGACCGTGCGGCCGACCTCGGTGTCGGCAACGACGCGGACGAGGACGCGCGTGTCGGGGATCTGGCGGCCGTCGAACTCGAGGATGACGTCGCCGGCGCGCATCCCGGCCTCCGCGGCGGGGCCTTCGGGCACGTCGGTGACGAGCGCGCCCACCACCGCGTCGAGGCCGAGCGACTCGGCGATGTCGGGGTCGACGTTCTGGATGCGCACGCCGAGCCAGCCGCGACGGGTCTCGCCGTACTGCTGGAGCTGGTCGACGATGCGGCCTGCCACGGCCGACGACATGGCGAAGCCGATGCCGATCGAGCCCCCCGTCGGCGACAGGATGGCGGTGTTCACCCCGATCACCTCACCCTCCATGTTGAACAGCGGGCCGCCGGAGTTGCCGCGGTTGATCGCGGCGTCGGTCTGGATGAAGTCGTCGTAGGAGCCCTGCAGCGTGCGGTTCCGCGCCGAGATGATGCCGGCGGAGACCGAGAAGCCCTGGCCGAGCGGGTTGCCGATCGCGATCACCCAGTCGCCGACCCGCGCGCCGTCGGAGTTGCCCCAGGTGACGAAGGGCAGGGTGCGGTCGGGCTCGACCTTGAGCAGCGCGATGTCGGTGCGCGGGTCGCGGCCGATGACGCGGGCGTCGAGCTCCTCGCCGGTGAAGAGCTCGACCCGGACGGCGTCGGCGGCCTCGATGACGTGGTTGTTGGTGACGATGTAGCCGTCGGGCGAGATGATGAAGCCCGAGCCGAGGGCGTTCGAGCGCCGCTGGCGCGGCGAGGGCCCCTGCCCCGGCCCGCGGTCGCCGAAGAAGTCGCGGAAGAAGTCCTCGAAGGGCGAGCCCTCGGGCACCATCGGCTGGGGCCCGCGCCGGACCTGGGCCATGGTCGTCGTCGTGGTGATGTTGACGACGGCGGGGCTCAGCTGCTCGGCGAGGTCGGCGAAGGACGGCGGCTGGTGGGTCTGGGGCGTGGTGACGTCCTGGGGGTGGCCGGGAGCGGCGCTCCCGAACGCAACCGCGAGGCCCAGTCCGATCGCCGCGAG
>SKOX01000154.1 GCA_007119835.1 Paracoccaceae bacterium | reverse complement strand
CACTGGAAGAACCTCTTGCTCTCGAGATCGACCATCGAGAACAGGGCATTCCACACCGGACGCCCAAGGGAGTTGTCCCAGCCGTAGGACGCCCAGCAGAAGAACACCGAATAGGGCTTGCCGGTGTTTCTGTCGTTGAAGAAGCCGGTGAAGTAATGGGTTTCCTGGTACTCCGCGCCCCGATACCAGGCCCCGCCATGCATCACGTGGTCGCGCGGCAGGTGATAGATCGCGTGGCCGGTCTCGCTTTCGTATCCCGGAAGCGCGGAGGCTTCCGGCTCGGAAGCCGCGCCCTGTGTAGACGCCGAGACCTGCCGCGCTCCCGCAATTCCGGCCATGGCGGCCGCGCTTGTTCCCATCAGCATGCCGAACCTGCGACGGCCCATCGTCGGGCCGGCTGACGTCGGGTCTGCCTGCGGGGATGTTTTCGAGCCATCCATGATTTCAACTCCTTCTCTGTAATCTGGACACTGGGACTGCCGGCCTCCATCGGATCCCGGCACGTCGGAGCCGCCTTTCGCCGCGGCTGCGCGCCGGGCGGCGTCGCCGCCAGCGGCTGCGTTCGCTCCGTCGTCGAGCGCACTGTCCCTGAGGCTGCCGAGCGTCCCGCTGATCGCCTCGATGCCGCCCGAGGTCGCGCCGTGCTTCGGGAGAGGCGCGAGGACCACCGGCACCGCCGCCGCGATCTTCGCTATCTGGGGCTCTTCCTCTTCCGGTGCGTGCTCAAGGTCGGTTCCAGCGGCGGTGGGTTTCGCACATGCCACCTGCGCCCTGACGGCGACAGTCGGACCAAGGACCTACACCGGCCGATCCGGCGCGTGGTCTGCATCAGCCGCCGTAGGGTTTCGCAGGACCTCCTCGTCGCGACGACGCTCGGAAACAATCTGCTGGCGGTTTCCGCTCGGCTTGCCAGACTGCACACGATGAGGTCTGAACATGGAGCGGCGGCATGAGGAGTGAACCGGAGACGTTCTCGATCGGGATCGAGGAGGAATACCTCCTGATCGATCCGGAAACCCGCGGGCTGGCGCAGCGTCAGCCCAAGGGCTTCATGCAGCGCTGCCAGGAGCTCCTCGGCCGCCGGGTGATGCACGAGTTCCTCCAGAGCCAGGTCGAGATCGGCACCGGCGTCTGCGCCAACATCGCCGAGGCGCGCGCCGAGATCACCGAGCTGCGCCAGGCCGTCGCGCAGACCGCCCAGGAGTTCGGGATGCGGATGGTCGCGGCCTCGACGCATCCCTGGTCGCACTGGCGCGATCAGGAGCCGGTCGACCTCGACCGCTACCGCATCCTCGGCGCCGAGCACCGCACGCTGGCCCGCCGCATGGCGATCTGCGGCATGCACGTCCACGCCGGCATCCTGGACCAGAACCTGCGGGTCGACCTGATGGGGCAGGTCAGCTACTTCATGCCGCACCTGCTGGCGCTGTCGGCCTCCTCGCCGTTCTGGGAGGGCCAGGACACCGGGCTCAAGGCCTTCCGCCCGATCATCATCGGCGACCTGCCGCGCTCCGGCCTGCCCGAGGCCTTCGAGAGCTGGAACGACTGGACCGAGCTCCTCGACGACCTCGCCGCGACGGGCATGGTCTCCGATCCGACGAAGATCTGGTGGGACCTGCGCCCCTCGGCCCGCCACCCCACGCTCGAGATCCGCATCTGCGACATCTGCACCTGGGCCGAGGACGGCCTGACCGTCGCCGCGCTCTACCAGTCGATCCTCGCCTTCCTCTACCACCTGCGCCAGTCGAACCAGCGCTGGCGCCAGTACCGCCGCATCCTGATCCTCGAGAACAAGTGGCGCGCCCAGCGCTACGGCGTCGAGGCCGAGATGGCCGATTTCGGAAAGCGCGTCCTGGTTCCCTTCCCCGAGCTCATCGACGAGCTCGTCGAGCTCGTCCGCCCGCACGCCGAGGCCCTCGGCTGCCTCGCGGAGGTCGAGCACGCCCGCACCATCGCCCGGCGCGGCACCTCGGCCGATCACCAGCTGCGGGTCCACGAAGACGCGCTGGCCGCCGGCGCCTCGGAGCAGGAGGCCCAGATCGCGGTCGTGGACTGGCTCGTCGAGCAGTCGGCGATCCCGCACGGGCCGCCGCCGCCCGCCTGACCGCGCCGGCGCGGCTTATGTTGCATTGCAATATGACCGGCCCCACCCTACCTTTTCCGTCGGACCGGCGCCAAAGGGGGGAGCGCCCGGTCGCAAGAAGCGGAATCGAGCGGACAGACCGGATGACCATGCACCAGCCCCTTGCCACCCGCGCGGGCCTCGCAGCCCAGCACCCGGCGATCGCCGCCCTGCTCGGCGGCGGCAGCCCGCCGGCGGACGCCGTCGACGCCTTCCTCGCCTTCCACGACCTCCCCGTCGTCGAGCCGGGAGCGGCCACCTTCGTCTTCCGCGGCGAGGCCGACCGCGTCGAGCTCGTCCGCTTCGTCGAAGGCGGCCCCCGCGACCCGTTCCACCGCGTGCCCGGCACCGACCTGTGGATCCTGCGCCTGCCGGTCGAGGACGGCGGCCGCTTCGAATACAAGCTCGCCGTCCACCGCGACGGCCATGAGGCGCTGGTCCTCGACCACGCCAACCCGCACCGCGCCGGCGACCCGTTCGGCGAGAACTCGGTCTGCCGCACCCACGGCTACCGCCGCCCCGCCTGGTCCGAGCCGAACGGCGCCCCCCGCGGCCGCTTCGAGACCGTCACCGTCGCCTCGCCGACCTTCGGCGAGACCCGGGAGGAGCAGGTCTACCTGCCCGCCGGCTACGACCCGAACGGGATCTATCCCCTCGTCGTCATCCACGACGGCGCCGACTTCGTCGCCTACGCCGACCTCGCCACCTCGCTCGACAACCTGATCCACGCCGGCGACATCCCGCCCGTAGTCGCCGCCCTCGTCCAGACCCGCGACCGCATGGGCGAATACCCGCGCGCCCGCCGCCACGCCCGCTACCTCGTCACCGAGCTGCTGCCGGTGCTGGCCCGCGTCTACGCCCTCTCCATCCTGCCCCGCGACCGGGTGCTCTTGGGCGCGAGCCTCGGCGCCGTCGCCTCGATCTCGACCGCCTTCCGCTACCCGGGCATCTTCGGCGGCCTCGTGCTCAAGTCGGGCACCTTCATCCTCGACCAGGGCAAGCTCGCCACCCGCCCGCACCCGGTCTTCCACCAGACCGCCCGCCTCACCCGCGCCCTCCAGCGCGCCGGCACGCTCGAGGACACCCGCGCCTTCGTGGCGACGGGCGAGCTCGAGGGCCTCGCCTCCGAGAGCCGCGCCCTCGCGACCTTCTTGCAAGAGCGCGGCGTCGATGTTCTGTTCAAGTCCGCCTGGGACGGCCACCACTGGCACAACTGGCGCGACCAGCTTCGCGACGGGCTGATGTGGGTGCTGCGCCCCGACCAACAAGAACAAGGCTGACGGAGGATCCCCCTCCGCCGGCCGCAGCGGGGGAGGAGAGGGATCATGGCAGACCGCACCGTCAACATCGGGCTGTCGCTCGGGGCAGACATCTGCTGGCCGATCGCGTACGAGAGCCTGTTCGAGCAGGTCACCCGCGGCTTCGAGCTCGACGGCCGACGCCTCGACTTCCGCTGCGAGCGCGTCACGATCGAGCCGTTCGACCTGCGCCAGCCGGTCAAGTACGACCTCGTCATCGACCGGCTGACGCACTGGTATTCGATCAGCCGCGAGTGGATCAAGAAGGCGATCGTCCTCAACGACCTCTACGTCTACAACAATCCCTGGTCGCTTCAGTCGAACGAGAAGCACACCTCCTACTGCGCGATGATGCGCCTCGGGCTGCCGATCCCCGACACCTGGATGCTGCCGGCCAAGGCTTACGAGCCTTCGGACGACCTGCAGGCGACGCTGAACAAGTACGCCCGCCTGTTCTCGCTCGAGGAGGTCGGCGACCGTGTCGGCTATCCCTTCTTCATGAAGCCCTACCACGGCGGCGGCTGGCGCGGCGTGACCAGGATCGGCGACCTCGCCGATCTCCGGCGCGCCTACGACGCCAGCGGAACCGACGTGATGAACCTGCAGAAGGCGGTGCTGCCCTACGACTGGTTCGTGCGCTGCGTCGGCCTCGGGCCGCAGATGCGCAAGGTGAACTACGATCCCTCCGCGCCGCTGCACGACCGCTACCGCATGGACATCGACTTCCTGTCGCCCGAGGACCGCTCAATCCTCGAGGACATGACGCTGACGATCAACGCCTTCTTCGGCTGGGACTTCAACTCGTGCGAGGCGCTGGCGAAGGACGGCGTCTGGCACCCGATCGACTTCGCCAACGCCTGCCCCGACAGCCAGGTGACGTCGCTGCACTACCATTTCCCGTGGCTGATCAAGGCGAACCTGCGCTGGTCGATCTTCTGCGCCGCGACGGCCAAGCCGATGCGCAAGACCATGGACTGGGCGCCGTTCTATGCCGTCGCGGACCGCGACCTGCCGTTCCGCGAGAAGCTGCACGAGTATGCCAAGATCGCCCACGAGCGGTTCGAGACCGAGCGCTTCCGCGACTTCTGCCGCACCAAGCTCGGCCATCTCGACGAGCTCGCCTACGAGTTCTTCGGCTCCGCCACCCTGCGCGACGCCGTCCGCCAGAAGGTCACCGCGCTGTTCCCCGAGCATGAGGTGGAGGAATTCACCGAGCTCTTCTGGCAGCGCATCCAGACGTGGCGCGAGCAGGAGGGGGCGCGCGGCGATGCCGACGGCTTCTGATCCTGCCCCCTGCCGCCGCGTCAGGCCGACCCAGCCCAGGCGCCGGCGCGAGCAGCGGGAGGCTGCGGCATGAAGCTCGTGTCGAGCTGGCATTCCGACCGCATCCAGGGCGCCGTCACCCTCGCCCGCTGGGGCCATTTCGGCACGCCGGTCCTGCTCTTCCCCACCGCCGGCGGCGAGGCGGAGGAGCACGAGCGCATGGGCACGATCGCCGCGCTCTGGCCACTGATCGAGGCCGGCCGCATCAAGGTCTATTCGCCCGACAGCGTCGCCGGCCGCGCCATGGCCGCGAACTGGGGATCCTGGGAGTACCGCTGCTGGCTCCTCGACCGGTACGAGCAGATGATCGCCGCCGAGGTCGTCCCCGCCATCCACGCCGATTGCGACGGGCCGCAGGAGATCGTCGCGGCCGGCGCCTCGATCGGCGCCTTCAAGGCCGTCGCCTGCCTCTGCCGCTTCCCCTGGGCCTTCCGGGCCGCCATCGGCATGAGCGGCACCTACGACCTCGAGCAGCTCTTCGGGATGCGCGGGACCGAGCACTACTACTTCGCGGCGCCGCTCAGCTTCCTGCCGGACCTCGACGGCGCCCTCCTCGACCTGCTGCGCGCGCGCTTCGTCCTCCTCACCCACGGCGAGGGCCGCTGGGAGGAACCCGAGCAGAGCTGGCGGATGGCGAACCTGCTCGGCGCCAAGGGCGTGCCGAACCGCGTCGACACCTGGGGACCGGAATGGGACCACGACTGGCCGACCTGGCGGCAGATGCTGCCGCGCTACCTCGGGGAGCTGACCGGGTGAGCGCGCGGCCGACATGCATACGCTTTATGCATGGAATATGCATGGAATGTGCATCGCCCGTGTCGCGCCTCGTCGGGCGTGAACCCGCGCGCGTTCCCCCACCCCTTGCCGGTGCTGCCCGATGAACATCCTCTTCCTCGAGCCGGCCTTTCCCGCCAACCAGCGCGAATTCGTCCGGGCCCTCGCCGCCATCGGCGCCAACGTCTACGGCATCGGCGAGCGCCCCTACGACTGGCTCGACGACGAGACAAAGTCCCGCCTCCGCGGCTACTGGCAGAT
>SKOX01000064.1 GCA_007119835.1 Paracoccaceae bacterium | reverse complement strand
GCGGGGATCGGCCGCGGGATGCCGGTGACGTTCTTGACGCCGCGGGTGAGCCAGTTCTCGTTCTTGAGGATCGCGAGGATGATCTCGGCGATCCCGAGGGTGGCGATGGCGAGATAGTCCGAGCGCAGGCCGAGCGCGACCTTGCCGACGAGGTAGGCCGCGCCGGCGGCGAAGAGGCCGCCGACCGGCCAGGCGATCAGCACCGGCAGGCCGAGGCCGCCGAGATAGCCCTCGGCGGCCGGGTTGACCGCCTCGATGGCGCGCGAGGCCGGATCGAGGAACTGCCGCATCACGACGTAGCCGGCGAGCACGGTCAGGATGGTGGCGAGCGTCCGGCGCTGCGGCGAGACGCGGCCGCGCACGTAGACCACCGCGCCGAGGGTGCCGACGATGGAAAGCGCGGTCAGCCCGAGGTTGAGGCCGCCGGCGGCCCAGGCGCCCTCGACGGGCGGCATCGCGACGAGGACGGCGGCGACGCCGCCGAGCGCGGCGAAGCCCATGATGCCGACGTTGAACAGGCCGGCATAGCCCCACTGGATGTTGACGCCGAGCGCCATGATCGCCGAGATCAGCGCCATGTTGGCGATGGCGAGCGCGACCGTCCACGACTGGAAGACGCCGACGCCTATCACCAGCAGCAGCATGACCCCGTAGAGCAGCAGGATGCGCGGCGCCTGTGCGGCCATCACAGCACCCTCCCGCGGAAGATGCCCGTAGGTCGCACCAGCAGCACGATGACCAGGATGATGAACGACACCGCGAACTTGTAGTCGGTCGAGAGCAGCTGCACGAGGCCCGGGGGCACCCAGCCCTCGGGCAGGACGTAGCCGAGGAAGCCGCGGTAGGCGTAGGTGAAGGCGGTCTCGGCGAAGGCGATGATGAAGCCGCCGGCGATGGCGCCGAAGGGCTGGCCGATGCCGCCGACGATCGCCGCGGCGAAGATCGGCAGCAGGATCTGGAAGTAGGTGAACGGCCGGAACGACTTGTCGAGGCCGTAGAGGACGCCCGCGATGGTGGCGAGCGCCGCGGCGAGCAGCCAGGTGATCCGCACCACCCGGTCGGGGTTGATGCCCGAGAGCAGCGCGAGGTCCTCGTTGTCGGAATAGGCGCGCATCGACTTGCCGGTGCGGGTCTTCTGGAGGAACCAGAAGACCGCCGCGGTCACGATCACCATGACGACGACGGTGATCACCTGGCTGGTGCGCAGCGCGAGCCCCTGCTCGAGCCCGGTGGCCGCGCGGAACTGGGCGACGGTGAACAGGAAGCGCTCGCCGTCGTCGATGCGGCGGTCGTCGACGCCGATCAGGAACCGCGTCAGGGCGTTGTAGATGAACATGACGCCGACCGAGACCATGACGAAGACGACCGGCGCCGAGCGCTGGCGGCGGTAGAAGCGGTAGACCAGCCGGTCGGTGCCGAGCGCCAGCGCGCAGGCGCCGAGAATGCCTATGGGCAGCGCGAGGAGCGCGGTCGGCAGCGGCGCGATCGAGACGCCCCAGGCCTGGAGGAGCCAGATGAACAGGATGGCGACCGCGGTGCCGAAGGCCATGGTGTCGCCGTGGGCGAAGTTGGCGAAGCGCAGCACCGAGTAGATCAGCGTGACGCCGAGCGCGCCGAGGGCGAGCTGCGCCCCGTAGGCCGTCGCGGGGACGATGACGAAGTTGGCGAGCAGCACGAAGGCGTTGAGGAAGTCGGTCATCTCAGCCTCCGAGGAAGGAGCGGCGGACCTCGGGGTCCGCCAGCAGCGCCTCGCCGGTGTCGGTGAAGCGGTTGCGGCCGCCGACGAGGACGTAGCCCTTGTCGGCGATGTTCAGCGCCTGGCGGGCGTTCTGCTCGACCATCAGGATCGAGAGGCCGGTGCGGGCGATGTCGATGATCCGGTCGAAGAGCTCGTCCATGACGATGGGCGAGACGCCGGCGGTCGGCTCGTCGAGCATCAGCACCTTGGGACGGGTCATCAGCGCGCGGCCGACGGCGACCTGCTGGCGCTGGCCGCCGGAGAGCTCGCCCGCCGGCTGGCGGCGCTTCTCGGCGAGGATCGGGAAGAGGGAGAAGACCTGCTCCATCGTCGGGCGGATGTCGTCCTCGCGGATGAAGGCGCCCATCTCGAGGTTCTCCTCGACGGTCAGGTTGACGAAGACGTTCGAGGTCTGCGGGACGAAGCCCATCCCCGCCCTGACCCGGTCCTGGGGGCTGAGGCCGGTGATGTCGCGGCCGTCGAGGGTGACGCGGCCCATCCGGAGGGGGAGCATGCCGAAGACCGCCTTCATCGCGGTCGACTTGCCGGCGCCGTTCGGGCCGACGATGACCGCGATCTCGCCCTTCTCGACGGCGATGGTGCAGTCGTGGAGGATGTCGGCGCCGCCGCCGTAGCCGCCGGTCATGTTCTCGCCCGCGAGGAAGCTCATGGACGGGCCTCCGGGGCGGGCGTGTCCACGCCTGGACAGGGCGGAAATGGCAAGCCCGCCAGCGACTTGCGCGAGGAGCCAACCACCCGGAAAGGCGCGGGCGGGGAGACTTCCGGCCGCGCGGTGCCCGACATGGGCCGGGCGCGCTCGAGTACGGGCGCTGGGGGCTGGTCACGGCGCTCGAGGGCGCGGCGGAGGTGTCGGTGGCGCCGTTCGACGCGATCACCTTCCAGCTCGCCGACCTCTGGGCGGACTGACGGCAGGCACGCCTCCGCAGCCCGCCTCACGCGGTCGCCTCGCGCTTGCGGCCGGGGCGGTTCTTCAGCCCGGTGCCGAGATAGGCCTCGATCACCTGCTCGTTGGCCATGACCTCCGCGGGCGGGCCCTCGGTGAGCACGCGGCCCTCGGCCATGACGATGACGGGATCGCAGAGCTTGCCGATGAAGTCCATGTCGTGTTCGATCATGCAGAAGGTGTAGCCGCGCTCCTGGTTGAGCCGGATGATCGCCTCGCCGATGGTCTTCAGGAGCGTGCGGTTCACGCCGGCGCCGACCTCGTCGAGGAACACGATCTTGGCGTCGACCATCATCGTCCGGCCGAGCTCGAGCAGCTTCTTCTGGCCGCCCGACAGGTTGCCGGCAAGTTCGTCGGCGACGGGGCGGAGCTGGAGGAAGTCGATGACCTCCTCGGCGCGGAACCGGACCTCGGCCTCGCGGGCGCGGACCTTGGCGGGCTTGAACCAGGCGTCCCACAGCGTCTCGCCGGGCTGGTCGGCGGGGACCATCATCAGGTTCTCGCGCACGGTCAGCGTCGAGAATTCGTGCGCGATCTGGAAGGTCCGCAGCAGGCCCTTGTGGAAGAGCTCGTGCGGGGGCAGGCCGGTGATCTCCTCGTCGTCGAGCCAGACGCGGCCCGACGTCGGCCGGTAATGACCGGCGACGACGTTGAAGAGCGTGGTCTTGCCCGCGCCGTTCGGCCCGATCAGGCCGGTGATCGAGCCCTGCCCGATGCGGATCGAGGCGCCGTCGACGGCACGGATGCCGCCGAAATGCATGTGGAGGTCGTCGACGCGGATCATGGGACGGCCCTCTAAACGGGAGCAGCCGGCCCGGCGGAAGCCACCGGGCCGGCCACCGGCGTCACGTTGCGGTCAGCGGAACTCGACCGTCTCGAAGCTGCCGTTCTGGATCTCGTAGACCCGGTAGTTGCCGGCGGCCTCGCCCGGGCCGACCAGCTCGACGTCGGTCGCGCCGATGTAGTTGACCTCGCCGCCCTCGAGCAGGATCTCGATGCCGCGGGCGAGCTCGCCGGGGAGGATCTCCTCGCCGGGCTCGTTGGCGACGGTGAGGATGTGGTCGCGGATCGAGGTGCGGTCGGCCGAGCCGCCGGCGGCGATGGCGAGGGTGATCAGCGCGGCGGCGTCGTAGCTCTCCGGCGCGAAGGAGGTGGTGCCGTCGAAGCCGGCGCCTTCGGCGATCTCGTAGAAGGCTTCGGTGCCGGGGTTGTCGGAGCCGGGCACGGTGCCGACCACCTTGCCGTCGAGCTCGGCGCCGATCGCGTCGATGATCGACTGGCCCTGCATGCCGTCGGCGAAGAAGAAGCTGTCGAAGGCGCCGGTGTCGAGCGAGGACTGGACGATGCCGCGGCCGCCCTGGTCGACGTAGCCGAAGACCATCAGGTGCTGGGCGCCCGAGGCCTGAAGCGCCGCGACCTCGGCGGAATAGTCGCCGCGGCCGTCCTCGTGGGCGGCGGTCATCGCGACGTTGCCGCCGCGCTCCTCGAAGGAGGCGGTGAAGCTCTCGGCGAGGCCGAGGCCGTAGTCGTTGTTGGTGTAGGTGATCGCGACCTCGTCGATGCCGCGGTCGGTGACGACCTCGGCCAGCACCTCGCCCTGGCGGGCGTCCGACGGCGCGGTGCGGAAGAAGTAGCCGTCGTCGTCGATGGTGGTGAGCGCGGGCGAGGTGGCCGACGGCGAGACCATGACGACGCCGTTCGGCACCGCGACGTTGTTGACGATGGCGATGGTCACGCCCGAGCAGTCGGCGCCGACGATGGCGGCGACGTTGTCCGCGGTGATCAGGCGCTCGGCGGCGGCGGTGGCGGCGGCGGAGTCGATGCAGGTCGAGTCGGCGCGCACCGGGTTGAGCTGCATGTCGAGCAGGCCGGAGTCGTTCGCCTCCTGGAAGGCGAGCTCGGCGGCGGCGGCCATGTTCGGCGTGATCGTCTCGATCGGGCCGGTGAAGCCGAGGATGATGCCGACGTTGACGGATTCCTGCGCGTGGGCGGCAGGCGCGATCAGGGCGGTCGCCGCCGTGGCGAGTAGGATGCGCTTCATAGGGAACTCCCGGTTGAACTTGATCTTGTACCGGCCCGGACCGCACGCGGAACCCGCGGCTGCCGGGGCGGAATCATGGGCCAGCACCTTAGCTTAACGGCGCTAGGTGACAAGTGCGCGCGGCCGCCCGAGCCACGTTCTGGTGAACGCGCCTCAGACCGAGCCCTGCGCGATCAGGGCGCGGGCGACGGCGCGGAAGGCGCGGGCCTGGGGCGCGTCCGGGTCGAGGGCGGTGACCGGCGTGCCGGCGTCGCCCGAGAGGCGGATGCCGACGTCGATCGGCACGGCGCCGAGGAAGGGCAGGCCGAGGCGGTCGGCCTCGGCCCGGACGCCGCCCTCGCCGAAGATGTGCTCCTCGTGGCCGCATTTCGGGCAGACGTAGGTCGACATGTTCTCGACGAGGCCGAGGACGGGGATCCTGGTCTTGTCGAACATGTCCATCGCCTTGCGCGCGTCTAGGAGCGCCACGTCCTGCGGCGTCGAGACGATGACGGCGCCGGTGACCGGCCAGTTCTGCGACAGGGTGAGCTGCACGTCGCCGGTGCCGGGCGGCAGGTCGAGGAGGAGCACGTCGAGCGCGCCCCAGGCGACCTGGCCCATCATCTGCTGCAGCGCGCCCATCAGCATCGGCCCGCGCCAGACCACGGCCTGGCCCTCCGGCAGCATCAGGCCGATCGACATCATCGTGACGCCGTGGGCGCGGAGCGGGATGATGGTCTTGCCGTCGGGCGACTGCGGGCGGGCGGAGACGCCCATCATCCGCGGCTGGGACGGGCCGTAGAAGTCGGCGTCGAGCAGGCCGACGCGGCGGCCCTCCCGGGCGAGCGCGACCGCGAGGTTGGCCGACAGCGTCGACTTGCCGACGCCGCCCTTGCCCGAGCCGACGGCGATGATGCGCGCGACGCCGGGGATCGGGGCGGGGCCGGCCTTGGGCGTCGGGTGGCGGCCGACCGTGAGGTCCGGCGCGGGGGCCTTGCGGGCCGGGCCGTGGGCGGTCATCAGCGCGGAGACGGCGGTGACGCCGGGCAGGCGTTCGACGGCGGCCTG
>SKOX01000415.1 GCA_007119835.1 Paracoccaceae bacterium | reverse complement strand
GTGGGCGCCCTTCGCGACGGTCGCCACCGCGTCGCTGACCCCGCTCGGCGCGACCGGCGCGACCGGCGCGACCGGCGCAGGTAGGCGCCTCCGATCGCGAGCGCCTGGGCGAGATGCATGCGCATCTCCCGGGTGCCGGCGAACCCGAGCGACCGGGCGAGGCGGGTGACGGTGGGCTCGCTGACCCCGGCGCGCTGCGCGAGGGTCGCGATCATGGCCTGCGCCGCGAACTGCAGGTCGCCGAGGATGACGTCGACGAGGCGGCGCTCGGCGTCGCGGCCGCGGGCCTGCCGCTCGTGGAGACGCGCGATGATGTCGACCGTGCCGTCGTCCGGCGGCAGCAGGCCCGGATCCGCGGTTTCGCTCACAGCCGTGCCCCGGTGTCCGGGTCGAAGAAATGCAGGTCCTCCGAGGCGACAGCCACGCTGAGCACCTCGTCGGTCCGCGGCAGCTGCCGGTCGCGAAAGACGGCGCGGATCTACTGATCGGCGATGCGGCCGTAGACGTGGAGCTCGGGTCCCGTCGGCTCGGTCAGCTGGACGCTGAGGCGCATCGGGCCGTCCGCCGCCTTCGCGAAGGCCTCGCGCCGGATGCCGAGCGTGACCGCCCTGCCCCGCGCGGCCTCCGGCACGGCTGCCGGAACCTGCGTGCCGTCCAAGAGCACCACGGTGCCCGGCTCGGCCCGCACCGTCATCAGGTTCATGGCCGGCGAGCCGATGAAGCCCGCGACGAACAGGTTCGCCGGCCGGTCGTAGAGCTCGAGCGGCGTGCCCAGCTGCGCGATCCGTCCGCCCTGCATGACCACGATCCTGTCGGCCATGGTCATCGCCTCGATCTGGTCGTGGGTGACGTAGACCACCGTCGTGCGCGTCCTGCGGTGCAGCGTCTTGATCTCGGTGCGCATCTGCACCCGGAGCTTGGCGTCGAGGTTCGACAGCGGCTCGTCGAACAGGAAGACCGCCGGGTCGCGCACGATCGCGCGGCCCATCGCCACCCGCTGGCGCTGGCCGCCGGAGAGCTGCGCGGGCCGGTGGTCGAGATGCTCCTTGAGGTTCAGGATCTCCGCGGCCATCTCGACCCGCCGGGCGCTCTCGGGGCCGTTCTCGCGGCGCACCCGCGGCCCGAAGCCGATGTTCTGGCGGACGGTCATGTGCGGGAAGAGCGCGTAGGACTGGAACACCATCGAGATGTTGCGCTTCTGCGGCGGCACGTCGTTCGCCCGCCGCCCGTCGATCATCAGGTCGCCGCCGGTGATGTCCTCGAGCCCGGCGATCATCCGCAGCAGCGTCGACTTGCCGCAGCCGGACGGGCCGACAAGCACGACGAACTCGCCCTTCTCGACGTCGAGCGACAGATCGTCGATCACTGCCGCCTGGCCGAAGCGCTTGGTGATCCGCGAGAGCGTGAGGGCGCCCATGGCTCAGGGCTCGATTAGCCGAAGGAAGGGCATGTTGCCGCCCATCAGCCCGGCATCGACCGGCAGGGTCGCGCCGGTGATCCCGCTCGCGAGCGGCGAGGCGAGGAATAGGACGGCGTCGGCGACCTCGCGCGGCTCCACCAGCCGACCGAGTGGGTAGAGTGCCGAGACCCGCTCCATGATCCGCGGGTCGCGGGCGATGCGGTGGTCCCAGCCCGGGGTGCGGATCGACCCCGGCGCCACCACGTTCGCCCGAATGCCGTGGCGGCCCTCCTCGGTCGCGATCGCCCGCGCCCAGGCCACCAGCCCCGCCTTCGCCGCGGAATAGGCCGGGTTTCCGAAATGGGCCAGGGCGTTCACGGACGCCACGAAGACGAAGACCCCGCCGCGCTCCCGCATTGCCGGCAGGAGCGCATGGGTCAGCCGCGCCGCGCCGCTGTAGTTGATCTCGAGCTCGCGACCGATGTCGTCCGGCCCGAGCATCGTGAAGCTCTCGGCGCGGGTCCAGCCAGCGTTGGAGATCACTGCGTCTGGCGCACCGGCTTCGACGATGGCTGCCGCCGCATCAACCACTGCCGCAGCCTCGGTGATGTCGAAGCCGTGCCGGTCGTCGAGCGGCAGATCGTCCAGCGCAGCATCCGGGAGGTCGCAGCCGACCACGCGCGCGCCCGTTTCGGCGAAGCGGCGCACCAGCACCGCGCCGAGCCCGCCGCTGGCGCCCGTAATAACCACGCGCTTGCCCTGGAGCCCGAGGATGTCGTCCATGATGATGCCGCCCGGTGAACCGCGAGGTCGCCGAGATGCCGGAATTCGCCGAGGACGAGGTGCTCGCCACCTTCACCGACCTGCTGCCGGAGGCGCGCTTCGCGCCCGTCATCCCCGGATGGGAGGAAATCGCCGAGCGCACCAACGTCGCGCTGCAGCGCATCTACCTCGGCGAGGTCGAGATCGAGCCCGCCCTTGACGAGGCGGCGGCCCAAATAAACCGCATTCTCGGCAACTGAAACCTGAGCGGGCGGCGCCATCGCGCCGCCCCATTCCGACGACCCCGATGCCTCGATCGCCCCTTCTGCCCTACGCGCTGGTGCTCCCCGGCTTCGTGCTGGCGAGCCTGATCATCCTGTCGCCGCTCTGGCAGATTGGGCTCCTGTCGGTCTCCGACGTCAACCGTTTCGGCATCCCGCGCGGCATCGTCGGGGCCGACCATTGCCGCTCCGTTCTCGCCGACCCCGACTTCGCCCGCGCGCTCTGGCGCACGGCGATCTGGACCTTCGGCATCGTCGGCGGCACCATCCGGGTCGCCTTCCCGGTCGCGCTGATCCTCAACCGCGACTTCTACGGGCGCGGGCTGGCCCGGGTCATCATCATGCCGCCCTGGGCAATCTCGCTCACCATGATGGCGATCGTCTGGCGCTGGGCCCTGAGCGGCGAGAGCGGGATGCTGAACTCGGTGCTGCGCGGTGCCGGCGTCATCGACACCAACATCCAGTGGCTCGCCCAGGCCGCCACCGCCTTCCCGATGCAGATCATGATCGGGATCCTCGTATCGGTACCGTTCACTGTGACGATCTTCCTCGGCGGGCTCTCGTCGATCCCCGACGATCTCTACGAAGCGGCGAAGCTCGAGGGCGCCTCGGCCTGGGCCGCCTTCCGCGACCTCACCCTGCCGCTGATGCGCTCCTTCGTGAACATCTCGGTGGTGCTGAACACGATCTACGTCTTCAACTCCTTCCCGATCATCTGGGTGACCACCCAGGGCGGGCCCGGCAACTCCACCGACATCCTGGTCACCTACCTCTACAAGCTCGGCTTCCGGCTCGGCCGCCTCGGGGAGGCGGCGGGGCTGTCGCTGATGATGTTCACGCTCCTGCTCGCGCTCACCATCCTCTATATGGGGCTCGCCGCACCGAGGATGCGGGCATGAGCCGCAAGCTGCGCCGCACCCTGATCTCGTGGGCGCTGCTGTCGCCGCTGATGGTGCTGCCGCTCTTCCCGTTCGCGGTGATGTTCATCACCGCGATCAAGCCCCGGGGGGAGGTTCTGATCCCGACCTGGTGGCCGAGCCGGGTCGAGCTGGTCAACTTCGTCGACATGTGGCGCGCCACCAACTTCGGCCAGGCGCTGGTCAATTCGCTGACGGTGTCGCTTCTCGCGACGCTGCTCGCCATCGCCGTCGCCATCCCCTTCGCCTACGCGCTCGACCGCTTCCGCTTCTGGGCCAGGGGCTGGCTGCGGCAGTTCCTGCTCGTCACCCAGATGCATCGCGCTCACCATCCTGCGCACCCAGTCGAGCTACACCCTGCCGATCCAGATCTTCTCGCTGGTCGCGGGCCGCTACACCGTCGAGTGGCACCACGTGATGGCCGCGGCCAACTTCCTCGGCTTTCGCCGCCACGTCATCGAGCCCGCCGCAGACGCCCCGCGCATCCTCGCCTTTCTCAACATCTCGTTCGGAGGCATCTTCGGCTTCTCGAGCCGGCTCATGGTCGGCGAACGCGCCGAGATCCAGCTATGCGACGCCCGCGAAGCCGTCGCGTGCGCCCGCGACAATGCCGACCTCGTCTTGGGAATGAAGGTCCGCACCGGTCGGATCGCCGGCGGCGCCAGCGGGATCGGGCCGCTCGAGGTCGCGCTCGAAGCCGCCGACGAGCTTGGCCTGCCGCTGATGACCCACATCGACGATCCGCCTCCGGGCCGCCGGACCGTGCTCGGCATGCTCCGCCCCGGCGACATCCTCACTCACTGCTTCCGGCCCTTCCCGAACGCGCCGGTCCAAAACGGCCGCATCCGGGAGGACGTCCGAGCCGCGCGCGCTCGCGGCCTGATCTTCGACATCGGCCACGGAATGGGCTCGTTCGACTTTGCCGTCGCGCGGACGATGCTCGCCGAGGGCTTCGAGCCCGACGTGATCTCGAGCGACCTTCACCTCTTCTGCGTCGAGGGCCCGGCCTACGACCTTCCCACCTGCCTGTCCAAGCTGGTGGCCCTCGGCCTGTCGCTGCCGGCCGCGATCCGCGCCGCGACGCTCGCTCCGGCCGAGGCCATCGGCCGGTCAGAGCTCGGCCGTCTCGCCCCCGGCCTGCCGGGCGACGCCACCGTCCTGCGCCTCGAGAGCGGGCAATTCGCGTTCCGCGACGTCCGCGGCAACATCGTCAAGAGCCAGGAGCGGCTGGTCTCCGCCGGCATCGTGATGGGCGGGCGCTGGATGCCGAACGACGCCCCTGGCCCCGACCTCGCCGCGCCGGTGCCAGCGCTTCCCGCCACCCACGCCGAAGCCGTACGCCGGCACTTCGGCGCGGGCGGAGCCTGCTGCGAACCGGCCGATGGAGCAGGCGGTCTGCAGGCAGGCTGAGCAGCCGGCCGCCGTTTCGCGCTACGGCCGATCGGCCGGCCGCGTGGTCTCCTGCGAAAGCCGCGCCCCGAGCAGCGCGGCGCCGATCAGCCCTGCCTTGGCGCCGAACCGCGCGGGCACGACGACCGGCTGCTTGCTCCGCAGCAGGATGCGGCTTCTGACTTCACGGTCCAGCGTCTCGACGAGGTCCACCGCCGTGCCGATGCCGCCCCCGACCGGCACGACAGACGCCCCGGTCAGATTGATCGCCATCGCCAGCGGTCCCGACAGCATCTCCGCCCAGACGGCGATCGTCCGCACTGCGGCGGCGGCGCCCTGCCGCCACGCCGCCACGATCGCCCGGCTGTCGGTCTCGCCGCCGCCGAGCAGGGCATGGAGACGCTCGATCCCGCGCGCGCTGCCGAAGCTGTCCGCGCAGCCGACCTGGCCGCAGCCGCATGGCATCCGCGGGATCTCGATCGGGCTCACCTTCACCCGTGTCGGCGCGACGGGCCCGTGGCCCCACTCGCCGCCGATGCCCTGCAGGCCACGGACCAGTCGCTCCTCGACCACCAGCCCGCCGCCGACGCCGGTGCCGATGATCGCGCCGAGCACGATGCGGTGCCCCCGACCCGCTCCGGAGATCGCCTCCGCCAGCGCGAACGCATCAGCATCATTGACGAAGTGGACCGGCCGCCCGAGGTGCCGCGCCAGCGCCTCTGCCGGTCTCTTGCCCATCAGGCAGGGGATGTTGGCGGTGATGATCTCGCCGCTCTCGGGGTCGATCGGCCCCGCGGCGGCGATGACGAGCGGAACATCCGGCGCCGCCCCTTCTGCCGCCGCCAGCTCGGCGAAGGCATCGAGCAGCGCGCCGAAGTCCTGTCCCGGCGTCGGCCGCGTCCGCACGGTGAAGTCCTCGCCGTCTTCCGGCCCGATCATGGCGAGCTTGATGAAGGAGCCGCCGAGATCCGCCGTGAGCTATGGCTGAATTTGGGTGACGCGGCGTGATCAGGCGGCGCGGCCCTGGCCGGCATCGCCTTCGGCGATACCGTCGGTAAATCTGACGCCCTCGATGACGCGGGGCAACTGGTTT
>SKOX01000288.1 GCA_007119835.1 Paracoccaceae bacterium | reverse complement strand
GAGGCGCTCGACCGCTTCCGCGACCTCGCCCGCACGGCCCCTGCCCTCGTCCCGGCCGTCGACCGGCTCGCCGCGCGCCTCGCGGCGCTTGCCCGCGCCGGCCACCCAGCCGAAGCCCTGCCCTTCGAGGCGACCTTCGGACGAACCACGCTCGAATACTACGACGGCTTCGTCTTCGGCTTCCGCGCCGCCGGGCGACCCGACCTGCCGCCGCTCGCCTCGGGCGGGCGCTACGACGCGCTCACCCGCATCCTCGGCGACCGGCCGGTTCCGGCGGTCGGCGGCATGGTCCGTCCCGAGGCGCTGCTCGCACTGAGGGAGGAACCGTGACCCTGAAGCTCGGCCTCCCCTCCAAGGGCCGCCTGCAGGCCGACGCGATCGCCTGGTTCGCCGAGCGCGGCGTCGCGCTGGAGCGCACGGGCTCCGAGCGCGAATACGCCGGCCGGGTCCGCGGTGTCGCGGGCGTCGACCTGGTGCTGCTGTCGGCGGCCGAGATCCCCGCCGAGCTTGCCCGCGGCCGGATCCATCTCGGCATCACCGGCCAGGACCTGGTGCGCGAGCACGTGCCGCGCTGGGCCGACGTCGTGACCGAGCTCGCGCCCCTCGGCTTCGGCCGCGCCGATCTCGTCGTCGCGGTTCCCGCCGGATGGATCGACGTCCTCGACATGGCCGATCTCGACGCGGTCGCCGCCGACTTCCGCGCCGTCCACGGCCACCGGCTGCGGGTCGCGACCAAGTACCACCACCTCGTGCGCGACTTCTTCCGCGCCCGCGGCGTCGCCGACTACCAGCTCGTCGACAGCCAGGGCGCGACCGAGGGCACCGTCAAGAACCTGACCGCCGAGGCCATCGCCGACATCACGACGACGGGCTCGACCCTGCGCGACAACCACCTGAAGGTGCTGGCCGACGGCCTGATCCTCGCGAGCGAGGCCACCCTCTTCGCCACGCAGGCGGCCGCGTGGGACGAAGCGTCACGCGCCGCCCTCGCCGCCCTCGCCGAGCGCCTCGGCCTCCCGGCCCCGGCGCCCTGAGCCCCGGAGAACGCGCGGGAGCCGGGCGCAGGCCCTGAACGGCACCGGCTCGACGCGACCACCGCCGCCGCGTCTAGCTGCGGTGCGTTACAGCATGTCCAGGTCTGGAACGCCGTCTCAGCGCCCCAGCGCCAGCTTCAGCCGCTCGCGCAGGGTGTCGCTCCGCCGGGTCGCGAACAGGATGTCGTCGATCCGGGTCGATCCGTCCGCCTCTGGCACCATCACGAGATAGTCCGTCCATCCGGCACCCTGCGCCGGCTCGCGCCTGACCTCGACGATCGCCGCGTTCCGGGTCCGGGCCGAGCATCGCGCCGGCGCGTCATAGGCCTGCAGCAGCATCCGCGGGCTCACCTCACCCTGCCGCGCCGCCCCCTCGATCTTCTGCCGCAGCGACGGCGACAGGACAGGCCCGAGGCTCCGCAGATCCTCCGCCACAGCCGCCCGGCAGAAGGCCGCCCCGATCTCGTCCCAATTGAAGGGCTGCGCCTCGGCGTTTGCCGCCATGCAGACCACCGCCACGGCGGCCGCCAAGCCCGTCCGGAATCCTGCCATTCACCTGCCCTCGTACGCGTCGGCGGCTTTCCGCCCGTTTGACGAAGGTATAGCTAGCGCACCCCGATCTCGGCAAGCTCCGCGAGCAGCCGCGTCGGCAGGTCGCCCTCCGCCACCCCGGCCTCGAGGTCCGGCGGCGCGTCCTCGGGCGACAGGTAGCGCCAGCCCTGAAACGGTCGTCGCGGCACCGGCGCGACCCGAACCGCCGCCCGGTCGAGGCTGATCGCGCAACGCACGATCCCGTCGTCGCCGATCCGACGGTCGAGGCGAAGCACCCGTTGGCGCGCCAGAACCAGGCTGCGGAACACCCAGTAGAGCGAGCCGCCCGCGAGGATCTCCTCCTCCCGCTTCGGCCACATCCTGGTGACGTGCACCGCGGGGCCCGCGCCGAAGCGCTCGACCTGCCAGGCCAGGAGGTCCTCGACGCCATCGGCGCCGACGCAGAGCTTGAGAAGATGCACGGTCATGATGCCAGATGCTGAGGGACGCGACTCGCCTCGACACTAGATACGCGCTAGATTGCGACGGCAAGCCCCTGCCATGCCGCACGCCGCCCAGCCACAAGGATCCGGCTTCCGATGAACAAGCCCGAGCCCTTCGCCGTCACCGCCGCCGACCTCGGCTGGCAGGAGGTCAGCCTCGACGTCCTGCGCGAGAAGTACGCCAAGGGCGCGGAAGCCGATCTCGACGGGCCGGACATGGCCCGCGCCGTCCGCCGGCGCGTCGCCCGGGCGCTGGCCGCCGTCGAGGCGGACCCCGCGGCCTGGGAGCCCGTCTTCCTCGACGCGCTCGAGGCTGGCTTCATTCCCGGCGGGCGGATCAACGCAGCCGCCGGTGCCGCGATCCGCGAGGTCACGCTGATCAACTGCTTCGTGCAGCCGGTCGGCGACTCGATCTCGGACACCGAGGACGGCAGGCCCGGGATCTACCCCGCGCTCCGCGAGGCGGCCGAGACAATGCGCCGCGGCGGCGGCGTCGGCTATGACTTCTCGGCGATTCGCCCGCGCGGCGCCCGCGTGCATGGCACCGACAGCTCGGCCTCCGGCCCGGTGAGCTACATGCACGTCTTCGACCAGTCCTGCGCGACGGTCGAGAGCGCCGGCGCCCGTCGCGGCGCCCAGATGGGCGTGCTGCGCTGCGACCATCCCGACATCCTGGATTTCGTCTCCGCCAAGCGCGAGAAGGGTCGGCTCAACAACTTCAACATCTCGATCGGCGTCACCGACGCCTTCCTCGCCGCCGTAGAGGCTGACGCACCCTTCGAGCTCGTGCACGAGGCCGAGCCCGGGCCGCGGCGCCCCGGCCGGCGCCGCGACGACGGCCTCTGGGTCTACGAGACCATCCGCGCCCGCGACCTCTGGCAGATCGTGATGCGGAACACCTACGAGGCGGCGGAGCCGGGCGTCCTGTTCCTCGACACGATCAACCGCGAGAACAACCTGCACTATTGCGAGGCGATCACCGCGACCAATCCCTGCGGCGAGATCCCGATCCCGGACTACGGCTGCTGCTGCCTCGGCTCGATCAACCTCTGCGAATACGTCCGCGACCCGTTCACGCCCGACGCCCGCTTCGACGACGCGGCCTTCGCCCGAAACGCCGCCGTCGCCGTGCGCATGCTCGACAACGTGCTGACCGCCACCGTCTGGCCCCTGCCCCAGCAATCGGCCGAGGCCGCGGCCAAGCGGCGCATCGGCCTGGGCTTCACCGGTCTGGGCGACGCCCTGATCCTGATGGGCCTGCGCTACGACAGCGACGCAGGCCGCGCCTTCGGGGCGACGGTCGCGCGCAAGCTGCGCGACGCGGCCTACCGCGCCTCGATCGCGCTCGCCCGGGAGAAGGCGCCCTTCCCGCTCCTCGACGCCGATAAGCTCCTCGCCTCCGGCATGGCGGCGGGCCTGCCCGACGACATCCGCGCCGGCATTCGCGAGCACGGGCTGAGGAACTCGCACCTGCTCTCGATCGCGCCCACCGGCACGATCAGCCTCGCCTTCGCCGACAACGCCTCGAACGGGATCGAGCCGGCCTACTCGTGGACCTACACCCGGCGCAAGCGCGAGGCGGACGACAGCATCCGGGAGTACCGGGTGGAGGACCACGCCTGGCGGCTCTGGCGCGCGCGGGGCGGCAATGCCGAGGCGCTTCCGCCCGCCTTCGTCTCCGCGCTCGAGATCCCGGCGCGCGACCACATGCTGATGCAGGCCGCCGTCCAGCCCTTCGTCTGTCAGGCAATCTCGAAGACCGTCAACGTGCCGGAGGACTACCCCTTCGAGGCCTTCGAGAGCCTCTACCTCGACGCCTGGAAGGCGGGGCTGAAGGGCATCACCACCTACCGTCCGAACCCGGTGCTCGGCGCCGTCCTCTCGACGGAGGCCGACGCACCCCAGGATCTCGACCAGACCGAGCCGGACCGGCGCATCCGGATCACCGAGGCGCCGCAGGTGGCGCTCGCGACGCTGCGCTGGCCCCACCGGCCGAAGCTGACCGCCGGCTCGCCTTCCTGGACCTACATGGTCGAGGCGCCGGAGGGCCGGTTCGCGGTCTTCGTCGGGCATATCGAGGACGCCGCCGGCAATCAGCCCTTCGAGGTCTGGGTCACCGGCGAGCGCGCGCCGCGCGGCATGGGGGCGCTCGCCAAGAACCTGTCGATGGACATGCGCAGCCAGGATCGTTCCTGGCTGCGCATGAAGCTCGACAGCCTCGCGCGCACACCGGGCACGCCGTTCATCGCGGCCATGCCTCCCGACGGCCGGTCGGTTCCGGTGGCGGGCACGGTCTCCGCCTTCGCCCACGTCCTGCGCGGGCGCTGCGACGATCTCGGGATCTTCGACAACGCTCCGCCGGAGACGCCGCTCGTCGACGCCCTCTTCGCCCGGAAGGAGCCGAAGTCGGCTCCCGACGGCACGCTCTCGTGGACCGTCGACGTGCTCAACCCGGTCACCGGCGACGACTTCGCCATGTTCGTCAAGGAATGCCTTCTGCCCGACGGCGGCAAGCGGCCGTTTTCCGTCTGGCTTTCAGGGGCATATCCACCGGAGTTCAACGGCCTCACGAAGTCGCTGTCGCTCGACATGCGGGTCATCGACCCGGCCTGGATCGGAAAGAAGCTCCGCGGCCTGAAGGACCACCCCGAGCCGCAGGGCGACTTCTTCGCACGGGTTCCGGGCGGCGATCGCCAGGCGGTGCAGCCTTCGACGATCGCCTATGTCGCGCGCCTGCTCATTCACCGCTACGAGATGCTGGGCATTCTCGGCGCCGACGGCTACCCGCTCGCGGGCTCAGCCCTCCTCGGTGCGGTCGAGGGCGCGGAGACGCCGGCGGGCCCGGTCATCGGCCGCAGATGCCCGGAGTGCGGCCATTCGACCGTCATCCGCCGCGACGGCTGCGACTTCTGCACGGCCTGCGGATACACCGGCGCGTGCGGGTAAAGCCGGCACTGAGTTTGAGCGCGTCCACCGCGCTGGACACCGGTGTCCGCTGCGGAGGCGCCTCCCAAGCATCCGAGAAGGATGGCAGGCGCAGATCTGTCTTTAGGCCAAGCGATTTCGGTCGTCCTTCCCCGCTCGACCTGCTGCCTTCCGGTCATCGTATTCCGGCGAGCCGATGGGCCGTGCGACCTTGGTTCCGCGACGCGATCATGATCGCCTGCACCGCCAGCTTCGGCCTCCGCGAACCTCCGCATGAAGCCCTTCGGCGCGGGCGGCCTTAAGCTGGCGTCGGCCTGTCGCGGATGCTTCCGACTTGCAGCAGGCACGGCCGGACGTTCGCTTCTTCTGCTCAGCGGGTATCACCGCCACGTTTCGTCCGAGCCGGCCGAGACATGAAGCTGATCTGCGGTTCCGGCACCGCTCCGGCGACTTCTGCTCTCGACAGGCTTGCCTATCGTGCCATCCAGCCACCATCGACCGTCAGCACCGAGCCATTCACATAACGCGCAGCATCGGATGCGAGGAAGACCACAGGACCTTCGAGGTCCGCGGCCGTGCCCCAGCGCGCAAGCGGGATCCGGGCCAGGATGGCTTGCGAGCGTTCGGCGTCGGCCTGAAGCGCGGCGGTGTTGTCAGTCGCGATGTAGCCGGGGGCGAGAGCATTGACGGTGACACCGCTCGCCCCCCACTCGTTCGCCAGCGCGCGGGCAAGCTGGACCACGCCGCCAGGGGAATCGGGCGAAGGTTCACCTTCCGATGAGGCTTGCGAGGTACTCGTCGTCCCAGGCGGCGACCTTTCGCTTGAGACGGAGCGAGTCCTTGCCGGGGCCGCGTCGCATCAGGT
>SKOX01000333.1 GCA_007119835.1 Paracoccaceae bacterium | reverse complement strand
CGCCGTTCGCTGTATCACCATGGTCGTCTCCTTCTCCGTCAGGACGACCCGAAGATGACCCGGCGCGGTCCTCTCAGGAATTGCGCGAATGCTTGGACCGGCTATACGGAAATGGATGAGCCACCGCGAGCCGTCCTGGGACCTCTACCGCAGCTTCCGCGCCTGCCTCGAGCATCGCTCGCTCTCGGGCGCGGCGCGGGCGCTCGGGCTGACGCAGCCGACGCTCGCCCGCCACATTGACGAGCTCGAGGCGTCGCTCGGACGGCGGCTCTTCTCGCGCTCGCCGGCGGGGCTCCTGCCGACCGACGAGGCGCGCGCGCGCGCGCCCTATGCCGAGACAATCGCGGCCACCGCGGCCGCGCTGCTGCGGGCTGCCGGCGATGATCCGGCCCGGCTCGGCGGCACGGTCCGGATCAGCGCGAGCGAGGTGATCGGCGTCGAGCGCCTGCCGCCGGTGCTGTCCGCGCTGCGCCGCCGGCATCGGTCGCTCGTGCTCGAGCTCGCCGTCAGCAACGAGGTCGACGACCTCCTGCGGCGCGACGCCGACATCGCGGTGCGGATGACCCGTCCGACCCAGAGCGTGCTCGTCGCCCGCCGCGTTCGCCCTGTCGAGCTCGGGCTCTTTGCCCATGAGGACTATCTCGCCCGACGCGGGATGCCCGGCTCGCTCGCCGACCTGGCCGCGTTCGACACTATCGGCTTCGATCGCGAGACCCCGGCCCTCCGGGCCTTCGTCGAGCGATTTCCCGTCTTCCGCCGGGAGAGCTTCGCGTTCCGGTCCGACAACCAACTCGCCCATCTCGCCCTCCTCCGCGCCGGCTTCGGTATCGGCGTGGCGCAGGTGCCGATCGCCGAGCGTGAGCCGCAGCTGGTCCGTGTTCTCCCCGACGCGTTCGCCGTCCAGCTCGAGACATGGATCGTCATGCACGAGGACCTGCGCTCGACCCCGCGCTGCCGCGCCGTCTTCGACGCCCTCGTCGAGGCCTTCGAATGAGCCGCGGTGTGCAGGCATGATTGCCGACTGCGATTGAGCGAGGCTGGGCAGCGCCGGAAGATCGCCCTGAGGGGCAGGGGCAAGTCTAGAACGACCCTCGCCTCGGCCGGACGCCGGCTTCACCGCGGGCTCGGCGTCCGGCGCTCGTCGCAGCCGACGCTCCGGTTGGGCATGCCCGACATCGGGGTCTGGCTGCTGAAGCATGAGAGCCCGCGCGACGGGCGCCGCATCGTCTTCGTCGCCACTACATGCTGAGACACCGGCCCGTACTCGAGTTAATATCTGTTTCCGAAAGGCTTGGTCGCCTGATCATGGTCATCGTTCATCCGCTCTTCCGCCGCTGCAGATGCGACTCACGCGGGACGAAGGGACACTCCATGCGTATCTGGCTCGGCTGAAGCGGATTGCTGTCCAGCAGCGCCGTGACGGCCCACTGTCCCATCTCGCGATGTGGCAGCATGACGCTCGACAATGGCGGGCTCAGGTGCTGGGCAACTTCCTGGTCGTCGTAGCCCATCACGGCTATCGTCCCGCTGATCCGTTCGCCCAGCTCCTTCAGAGCTTCGTAGCAGCCGATCGCCATCAGGTCGTTTGCACAGAAGATGGCGTCGGGCCGCTGCGGGCCGGCCATCAGCTGTAGCGTGGCCGCGCGCCCGCCACTCGGCAGGAAGTTTCCCTCGGCGATCAGCGACGGGTCGACGGCGATGCCGGCGTCACGCAAGGCACGAAGATGACCTTCGAGGCGCTGCTCCGACGCCTCCATCCACGGCTCGCCCGAGATGAAGGCGATCCGCCGGTGTCCGGCCGCGAGAAGTGCCGCCGTCGCCGCCTCCCCGCCGCGACGCTCGGCCGGCACGACGGAGGGGAAGCGGGCGTCCTTGTCATAGCAGTTGAGCAGCACCGCTCGGTGCCCGGCGAGCGCGTCGGGCGGGGTGGCGCGGCGGGTGAGGATCGAGGCGTAGATCACCCCCTCCACGCGGTCCCGCGCCCATTTCCTCAGCACGGCCGTCTCGTAGTCGCGGCGTCCACCGGTCATCACCACCTCGACGATGACATCCTGTTTCCAGGCCTCCTCCTGAGCCCCCTCGATGGAGATCGCGGCAAAAGGGCTCGTCGCGACCTCGTCGAACATCAGGCCGATCACGCCGTGGCCGACCGCCTTCGGCGGCCGCCCCGCGGCGCGCGGGCGGTAGCCGAGGTCGCTGACCGCCTCGAGAACGCGGCGGCGCGTCTCGCCGCTGATGCGCATGTACTCGAGGCCGTTCAGCACGAAGGACACCGTGGACTGGGAGACGCCGGCACGGGCGGCGACGTCCTTCATCGTGACGCGGGCGGGATCGTTCTTTACCATGCGGACGGCGCCTCACTCTTTCCGTTACGTTAGCTAATATTTTTTGCTAAAGATATTACCACAAGAAGAATCGTGAATATGAATGGGGAGGACGCATGCAGGAGGCGGTTCAACCGCGGCAGCGGACGCTCGATCAGGGGAAGGCTGCGCTGCAGGAGGTCGCGCGACCGCGGCGGCGCTCGCTCAGCCAAGGGCAGGCGGCCCTGGTGCTCCTCCTGCCTTTCCTGGCCGTCTACACGCTCTTCCTGATCTATCCCTTCTTTCGCGGGATCTGGATCAGTCTGCACGACTGGAACCTGATGGCGGTCGCCATGAACCCCGACGCCAAGGAGTTCGTGGGCCTGCGCAATTTCGAGCGCGTGATGTGGGGGGTCAACATCGAGTGGGGCCCCCTCGCGCGCCCGTTCGTCCAGATTGCCGGGCTGGCGGGCCTCGCCGCTGCCCTCTACCTCCATCGCGCGAACCGCGTGAGCCGGGCCACGGCCGTGGCCGTCGCCATCGCCTCGGCGCTTTTCTTCTTCCTGCCGGGCTTCCACCCGGGCGAGGGCGGGCGGTGGTACGACCGGCGGTTCTGGCCGACCGTGGGCAACACGATCCTCTTTGTCGCGCTCGTCGTCCCCGGCATCATCATCACCGCGCTCGTCATCGCCGCCGCCATCAGCCGCGAGACGCGCGCCATGACGGTGCTGCGGACCGTCTTCTTCCTCAGCCAGGTTCTCTCGGTCACCGTCGTCACGCTGATCTGGCAGATCATGTTCTCGCCGCGGCAGGGCCTGATCGCCAACGTGACCCAGGTCCTCGGGGGGTCGCCGATCAACTGGCTGACCGACCAGCAATTCGCGATGGCCGCCATCGTGATCGCGACGATCTGGTGGTCGCTCGGCATCGCGATGATCCTGTTCCTCGCGGGGCTTCAGGACATCAGCAAGGATCTCTACGAGGCAGCCGCGCTCGACCGCGCCACCGGCGTGAAGGCCTTCTGGTACATCACCCTGCCGAACCTCAAGCGGACGATCACGCTCGTCGTCGTCCTGCATATCATCCTGCACTTTCCAGGTCTTCGGACAGTCGCACCTGATGACCCAGGGTGGACCGAACGACACGACCCAGGTGCTGGTCCGCTACATCTACCAGACGGCGTTCAGGGACAGCGACCTCGGCCGGGCCTCGGCGATGGCGGTCTTCCTCTTCGCCATCATGGGGGCGTTCTCCGTGATCCAGTTCGTCATCGGAAGGGAGCGGGACTGATGGGCAATCGCGCATACGCATGGCTGGTCATCGGCCTCTCCATCCCGGCCTTCATTTGGCTGGTCCCGACGATCTGGATGGTGTCGCTGTCCTTTCAGCCCAACGAGGTTCTCGCCCGCACCACGTCGACGACGGCGTTCGGCCTGATCCCGATCCCGTTCACCCTCGACAACTACGCCGCCCTCTTCGCCTTCGGAGAGACGCCGCGATGGTTTCTCAACTCGGTCATCGTCGCAGGCGGCATGACGCTCGGCGTCCTCGCGGTCTCCACCACCGCCGGCTACGCGCTGGCGCGGCTGGACTTCCCCTACAAGACGCCGATCGTGATCCTCTGCCTGATCGGGCTGATGGTTCCGGAGCAGGCGGTGTTCATCCCGCTCTACACGATGTTCGCGGACTTCGGCTGGCACAACAGCTATCACGCGCTGATCCTGCCGCGCATGGACGTGCCGATCGGCGTCTTCCTGATGATGCAGTTCTTCAGGGGGATCCCCAAGGACATCGAGGAGGCCGCGCGGCTCGACGGGGTCGGCTGGCTGCAGATCTTCTGGCACGTCATGCTGCCGCTCGCCCGGCCCGCGATGATGACGCTGGCGATCCTGACGTTCCTCTACGCCTGGAACGACTATCTCTGGCCGCTCGTGTCGGCGCAGCAGCGCGACTACTTCACCATCACGCTGGGGCTGGCGAGCATCCAGGCCAACTTCGCACAGGCCGAAGGGCTTGGCCGGGTCATGGCCTCGGGTGTCATCGCCTCGCTGCCTGTCGTGATCCTGTTCCTGATCTTCCAGCGCTACGTCGTCCGCGCGATGACCGCCGGTGGAAGCAAGGGCTGAGACCGGGGCGGCAGCCCCCAACAGCAGGAGGAAAGCATGAGACATCTGATAATCGGCGTCGCCGCGGCGGCCACGGTGGCAACCGGCACCCAAGCCCAGGACATCACCCTCGCCCGCTTCTTCGGCGACTGCGAAGGCGCCGGCACCGACACATCGGCGAGCGTCGGCGAAGCCTGCATCATCCAGTCGATCATCAATGCCGCCTCGGCAGAGATCGAGGGCGTGACGGTCAACACCCTGCCGACCGACTGGGGCAACTACTACGACCAGATCAAGGCGGCCTATGCCGCCGGGTCGCCGCCCCATGTCCACGTCATGCACCGTCACCGCGTCCCGGAGTTCGCGGCGCTCGGCGCGCTCGCCGACCTTTCCGGCGACCTCGAGGACGTCGGCATCGATCCCTCGGACTGGACCGAGAGCGCGCTGGAGGCGGTGACCTACAAGGGCCGAACCTACGGCGTGCCGATGGACCTGCACGCCAACCTCTGGCACATCAACATGGACCTGATGGAGGAAGCGGGCCTTGTGGAGAACGGCGAGCCGGTCCTTCCCTCCTCGCCGGAAGAGCTCCTCGAGCATGCAAGGATGGTGAAGGAGGCGACCGGGCAGGACTACCTGGCCGCGGATTTCGCGCAGTTCCCGATCGGCGTCCGGCTGGTCATGGCGCTGGTCTGGCAGCAGGGCTCGAACATCTTCACCGATGACGGAACCGCGACGATCAACACGGAGGAGGCGCGAACCGCGGTCGAGACCATCACGCAGCTCTTCGACACCGGATACGCCAACCCGCAGCTGAATTACGCCGACAGCCAGCAGGCGTTCCTGAACGGCGAGGCGGCGGTGCTCGTCAACGGCACATGGGTCGTCGACCTCTACACAGAGGAAGCGGCGAAGGCCGAGACCGGACTCGCCGACTACCGCGTTGCCGACTTCCCGACCCTGTTCGACGAAGGCGCGACTTGGGCGGACAGCCACATGTGGGTGATCCCGTCGCCAGTGAAGGCGAACGAGGAGGAATACATGGCCGCTCTCAAGGTGCTCGCCTTCATCAACGAGCACAACATCGACTGGGCGCGCACCGGCCACATGGCGGTGCGCCAATCGGTGCTGGAGAGCGAGGAATACCAGGGCCTGCCGCATCGCGAGGACTATACCGGCACGGCTGAGATCGCACGCGACACGCCGCCGAGCGAGCGGTACGGCGCCATACAGGACGTGCTGAACCGGGAACTCCAGGCGATCTGGCTCACCGGCAAGCCGGTGGAGGATGCGCTCCGGGACGCGGAGTTCGAGGTGCAGGACCTCCTCGACCGCTGATCGGAGCTATGGCTGAATTTGGGTGACGCGGCGTGATCAGGCGGCGCGGCCCTGGCCGGCATCGCCTTCGGCGATACCGTCGGTAAATCTGACGCCCTCGATGACGCGGGGCAACTGGTTTTT